>DASTNU010001081.1:0-3642 GCA_035720605.1 Longimicrobium sp.
CAGCAGGTCGACGTAGTGGCTCGCCTGGTTCATGAACGCGCCCCCGTCGAACTCCCAGGTGCCCCGCCAGTCGGCGCTGTCGTAGTACTCCTGCGGCCGGTTCCAGAAGACGTTGACGTTGACCATGTAGATGCGGCCGAAGCGGCGCCGCTCGATGGCGTGCTTGAGCAGCTGCACCGTGGGGTTGCGCCGGTTCTGCTTGACCACGAACAGCTGCACGCCGGCGTGGTCGCACGCCTGCACCAGCCGCTTGGCGTCGTTCCAGCGGGTGGCCATGGGCTTCTCGGTCACCACGTGCTTGCCGGCCTGGGCCACCTGGATGCCCTGCTCGGCGTGAATGCCGCTGGGGGTGGCCAGGATCACCGCGTCCAGCTCGCCCCAGGCCAGCAGCTCGGCCAGGGAGCCGAAGCCGCGGGCGCCGCTGGCCTCTGCCGTGCGCGCCAGCGCCTGCGGATCCACGTCGCACACGGCCACCAGCTCGGCGCGGTCGGCGTGGGCGCGCAGCGCCTCCACGTGCTTGCCGGAGATGCGGCCGCACCCCACGAGCCCAAAGCGGAGCTTGCGGTCCCGGGCGAGCGCG
Organism: Longimicrobium sp.; assembly: GCA_035720605.1. Taxonomy (GTDB): domain Bacteria; phylum Gemmatimonadota; class Gemmatimonadetes; order Longimicrobiales; family Longimicrobiaceae; genus Longimicrobium. The sequence continues at coordinate 581 of DASTNU010001081.1, forward strand.
GACCGCGGCCTGAGAAGGGTCATCCAGCCTTTCCTGCGTGAAGTCGTCGGCGGGCGGCGGGCGCTTTCCCGCCCCGGCGGAACGGCGGCGAATGTACCACGGGGCGCGCGCGGGCGGCAACCGGCCGCGCGCGCGTCACCCCTCGGCCGGGCGCACGGCGTCGCCCTGGCGGCGGTAGCGGGTGCCGGTGTCGGCGCAGACGGCCTCGCCGCCGTCGTCGAAGCGCAGGGTGGCGCCGCTCTGCGACACCCAGCCGATGCGCCGCGCCGGCACGCCGGCCATCAGCGCGTACGGCGGCACGTCCTTCGTCACCACCGCCCCGGCCGCCACGAACGCCCACTCGCCGATGGTCACCCCGCACACGATGGTGGCGTTGGCGCCGATGCTGGCCCCGTGGCGCACGCGGGTGACGGCGTAGTCGGCGCTGGTGTTGCGGGGAAAGGCGCTGCGGGGGGTGCGCACGTTGGTGAACACCATGCTGGGGCCGCAGAACACGTAGTCTTCCAGCACCACGCCCTCGTACAGCGAGACGTTGTTCTGGATCTTGACGTGGCTGCCCACCGTTACGCGGGGCGCCACGAACACGTTCTGCCCCAGCGTGCAGTGCGCGCCGATGCTGGATCCCGGCGAAACGTGGCAGAAGTGCCAGATGCGGGTGCCCTCGCCGATCTCGGCGCCCTCGTCCACCACGGCGGTGTGGTGCGCGGTATAGCTCATTCGTCCGGCGGTTGGGATCAAAGGAAAAGCGTGAGTTGGATGACCGACGCCCTCGTCGGGTCCGGCTACCTCCTGGACCCTCCCGAGATGTCACCCTGAGGGAGCGCACACGGGTAACCCGAAGTAATGCAACCGCTTGCGCGCGACCGAAGGATCTTCTCTCCGCCAGCGGGGGGCAGGCTCGACGGCAGAGAGTCAGCCCCCACGGTTCTGCCCGCAAGATCCTTCGGTCGGCGCCAAGGCACCGTGCGTGCTGAAGTTACACGCGGCGCCTCCCTCAGGAAGACGATCGCCGGATGACAGGATCGGGAGGCGCGGCCAGACCCCGTCACCCTGTCACCCCTCGGAGGTGCCGGTACGTCCGTAGCGGTCTTCCAGGCGCACCACGTCGTCCAGCTCGGGGGTGCTCACCTCCAGGATCACGGCGTCTTCCAGCGCCTCCACGCGGTGCACGTCGCCGGGGCGGATGGTGATGCACTGGCCGGGCGTCATCTCGAAGTCCACGCCGTTCAGGTGGTACAGGATGCGCCCGGACTGCAGGTACATGGTTTCCTGCTTGCGCTCGTGCTTCTGCAGCGAGAGCGCGAAGCCGCGGGTGACTTCCAGGATCTTTCCGGCGTAGCGGTCTTCGTGGGCGTACCAGACCTCGCGCCCCCACGGCTTGGGGATGATGCGCGGCTGCTGGACGGCGGAATGCGTCTCCATCATGGCTCCATCGCCCGCGCGCGGCGGGCGCAGCTCGTTCGGTGATTCGGCAGGGGAAGGGGCGGATCGGCTGCCCCTACCCTGTGGCGCGGCAAAGATATGCACGCTCCGGCCTCCCCAACAGCCCCCGCGGCGCGGAGCCGAACGGCAGTCGCGCGGAGAAACGGCGAGAGGACGCGGAGGCAGCACCCCGCCTCCGCGTCCTCTCCTTTCGCCCCCGCGCCCTCCGTGTGAGCCCCGCGCCGGATCAGCGCAGGCCCAGGACGCGGCGCCAGAGGGGGCGCGGCGCGGCGACGGGCGGCACGGGGAGCGGATCGTCGCCGTCCAGCAGGCGGGCGGGGTTCGTCTCCAGCAGCAGCGCGGCCTGCTCGCCCGCGCCGCGCCGCTCCAGCTCCGCGCGGCAGTCGGCGACGGCGCAGCGGCCGCGCGCATGGTAGTCGCTTCCCAGGTAGTCCACCAGCCCGCGCTCCAGCAGCCCCCACGCCAGCCGCTGCGGCCGCTCGCCGTAGCGGCCCAGGAGCGAGCCGGCGTTCACCTGCAGCAGCGCCCCCACGCGCTTCCACTCCTGCGCGTCCGCCAGGTCCACGGCGGCGTTGCCGTAGCGCTCCGGGTGGGCGATCACCGGCCGCCACCCCGCCATCTTGAGGTCGAAGACGGCGCGCGGCGCGTTGGGCGGCACGTTCATGAACGGGAACTCCACCAGCACGAAGCGCGTCCCCGCCAGCCGCAGCCGCGGGTCGGACATGTCCACCTTCGGGGCGTCCAGCATCACCTCCGCGCCGCGCAGCACGCGCATCTCCGGCTCGCCCGCGGCCACCTCCTCCAGCGCCGCCCACCCCTCATCCACCTCCGCCAGCCGCGTCTGCAGCGCCGCGGGATGGGTGGTGAGCGCGCCGTTGATGTGGGGCGTGGCGACCACGGTGCGCACCCCCTGCTCGCGAAAGGCCGCCAGCGCCGCGGCGGCTTCCTCGGGAGTGGCGGCGCCGTCGTCCACGCCGGGGATGAGGTGGTTGTGGAAGTCGATCATCGCAGGAGATGAATCAGGAGGATCATTCGCCGTGGACGGTGCGGTATTCTTCGTAGCGGTAGCCCACCAGCGCGGCCAGCGCGCCGGTGCCGTAGCTCACGTTGTGAAGGGCGCGCACCACCCCCGCGCGCCCGCGCAGCGCCCCGGGGGCCAGCTGCGCCACCCCCAGCGCCAGGCGGGCGGAGGCCTTGAGGGCGCGGGTGGCGGGGCGCCCCATCCGCGGACCGAGCGCCCGCTCGCACCACAGGGCGCAGTTGCCCACGCGAAAGGCGCGGCGCAGCAGCCAGCCGGCGCCCACCCGCGAGGCGGGCATCCGCTCCTCCACCACCGCCTCCTCGGCCCACACCATCCGCGTCCCCTGCCGGTGCAGCCGCATGAAGAGGTGCGAGTCGCTGCCGCCGGTCAGGCCGAAGGCGGGGTCGAAGGGTCCGGGGCCGCGCAGCAGGCGCGCCGCGATGAGCGCGTTGCTGGTGTAGCCCACCGTCATCGCCGTGCCGGTGGGCAGCGGGCGGCTTCCCAGCAGCGCGGTACGCTCGATCCACGGCGCGGCGCCCTCCGCCAGGCGGGCGCGCACGGCGCCGCACACCACCTCCGCCGCGTACCGCGCCTGCAC
>DASTNU010001082.1:0-8181 GCA_035720605.1 Longimicrobium sp.
CCGGTCGGCTCGTGCTCCCTTTCGCCCCTCAGCGCCCGAGCCTGCAAATGCCGGACGATCCGCATCGCCCGCCGCGCGAACGACGGGGAGCCACGGCCGGATGGTCCGGCCGTGGCTCCCCGGGAAGTGCGAACCGCGCGAGCAGCGAGCTCAGGAGCCGCCCAGGGCGTCCTTGAGGCGCTTGCCGATGCGGAACGCGGCGCTGGTGGACGCGGCGATGTTGATCTCCTTGCCGGTCCGGGGGTTGCGCCCCTTGCGGGCTTCGCGCTTCTTGGTCTCGAAGCTGCCAAACCCCGTGATCTGCACCTTGTCACCGCCCCGCAGCGCTTCCGCGATGATCCCGTTCTCCACGGAGAACAGCGCGTCGACGGCCTTGGTGGCTTCGGCGCGGCTGAGATCGGCGCGGCTGGCCAGCTGCTGAACCAGTTCGGACTTGTTCACGAAGGATCTCCTGTCGTCATGGGGTGTGGTGTGAAGGCAAAACCCAAACGGCGGGGGCCGTTCGCACCCTAGAGTAGGTGCACCCTCCGCACTCGTCAAGAGAGTTCCGTGCACGAAACTCCAGTAGCTACGCCGATTCCGGCACACGACACGGCGGTGCGCGAGCTGCGCGCCGCGCGCGAGATCGCCCACGCCTTCCTGACCGCCCGTTCCCCCGACGAGGTGTATCGGCTTGCGCTGGAACGGGTTGCGCCTGTGGTGCAGGCGGCGTTCGGATGCGTGTACCTGCGCGAATCCGACGACGTGCTGCGCCTGGTGGCCGCCTGGAACTGGCCCGCGGAGTACCGCGCCTTCCTGGGCGAGATGCGCGTGCGCGTCGGGCTGGGCCCCACCGGCCGCGCCGTGGCGGAGAACCGCTTCGTCGAGGTGTACAACGTCTTCTCCGACCGCTCGCTGGCGGACTGGTGGGAGGCGGCGCGCGAGCTGGGCTTCGCCTCCACCGTCTCCCTTCCCATCGTCCTGTCCGACCAGCCGGAGGGGGCGCTCACCTTCTACTTTCGCAGCACCGCGCGCCTGGACGAGGCGGACCGCTCGCTCCTGCGCCTGGTGGCCGACCAGCTTTCCGCCACCGCCGAGAAGGCACACCTGATCGAGGACCTGCAGCGCGCCAACCTGCAGCTGCGCGAGCAGAACGTGGAGTTGGAGGCGCGCTTTCGCGAGGCGGAAGAGGCGCGGCGGCTCAAGAACGAGTTCCTGGCCAACGTGTCGCACGAGCTGCGCACGCCGCTCACGGCCATCATGGGCTTCACCTACCTGCTGCGCGAGGGGCACGAGGGCCCGCTGACGGACGACCAGCGGCAGGGGCTGGAGAAGGTGGAGGCGGCGGCCACGCAGCTGATGGGGCTGATCGACGACCTGCTGAGCCTGGCCAACCTGCAGCTGGGCCGGCTGGACCTGACCCCGGAGACCTGCGACGCGGTGGCGCTGGCCCGCGCGGCGATGGCGGGCGTTCCCGGTCCCGCGCCGGGCGTGGAGGTGCGGACGCTGGCGCCCGACGCGGCGGTGCCGGTGCGGACGGACCCCAGCCAGGTGGTGCGCATCCTCCGCAACCTGGTCTCCAACGCGTACAAGTTCACCCCCGCCGGCCGGGTGACGGTGCGGGTGCGGGTGAGCAGCGGCTCGCCGTGGACGCCGGAGGCGCGCGCGGGCGGGGACGCGCGGCACTCGGTGGTGTGGGAGGTGGAGGACACGGGGATCGGGATCGACGAGCAGGACCTGGAGGCGATCTTCGACCAGTTCCGCCAGGTGGACGGCTCCGCGACGCGCCGCTTCGGCGGGACGGGGATGGGCCTCGCCCTCTCCCGGCAGCTCGCCCGCCGCCTGGGCGGCGACGTGACCGTGCGCTCGAAGCCGGGCGCCGGTTCGACGTTCACGCTCTCGCTCCCCGCGGGGTTCCTCGTCGCGGTGTGACTGAGGGGGGTCGAGGATATCCCCCGGTCACGATGGCGCCGTGGGTCCCGCCGGTCCCCGCTCCGGGCGGGTGAACCCGCGGCTGGAACAGCGGAAAGCCCCGCAGACTGCGCGGGGCTTCGACCGCATAACTGCAACAACAGCAACACCTTGTCATCCTGAGGGAGGCGCCGCGCGATTCCGGCGTCCGCGTGGAACCATGGCGCCGACCGAAGGATCTGCTCGCCCCACGTAGTGACCTGATCCTCGCCGCGATCTCGCCCGCGGGAGTCCGCGCAGGCGGTCTTCGTGTCGTTGCAGCAGCGGTTTCAACCGCCGGACGGGGGCCGGCGCCGGAGCGATATCCCGACCGCGCGCGCGGCCTGCCCACCTCCCCGCCTTGCCCCACGCCCTTCCCCGCCCCAACCTTCCGCCTCGCATCCAACCGACGGTCAGACGGCAGGCGGAACGATGTCGGCAAATCCACCCGAAGCGCTGCGCGGCGAGCTGCTGTCCGTGATCGCGGCGGGGACGAGCGCGTCCCTCGCGGACGCGGACTTCGGCCGGCTGGCGCGCGCGGTGTTCGCGCACCAGTTCGCCTGCAACCAGCCCTACCGCCTTTTCTGCGAGCGTCGGCGCGTCTCGCCCGACACGGTGTCGCACTGGGCCGAGATCCCGGCCGTACCCACGGACGCCTTCAAGGCCGCCGCGCTCGTCTGCGGGGTCCCGGAGCAGATCGAGGCGGCGGCGCACCTGAATGGGGTTCAGGGGGTCGAAGCCCGCCGGGCCGCCGTCTTCCGCACCAGCGGCACCACCGCCGGCCCCGAGCGCCGCGGCACGCACTACCTTCCCGACCTCGCACTCTACGACGCGGCGCTGCGGGCCGGCTTCTCCGCGCGCCTGCTGCCGGACGGCGCACGGCCCCGGATGATCTCGCTCGTCCCGCACCCGGAGAAGGTGCGCGATTCGTCGCTGTCGCACATGGCGGGCGCGGTGGTGGCGGATCTCGGAGCGTCGGAGAGCGGGTGGTACGTGTCGCCGCAGGGAGGCATCGACCACGCCGGGCTGACGGAGGCGCTGCGCCGCGCGGAGGCGGACGGCGCGCCCGTCTGCATCCTGGGGACGGCGTTCGCGCTGGTGCACTGGCTGGATGCGCTTCGGGAGGATGGGACGCGATTTCGCCTGCCGCCCGGCTCGCGGCTGATGGACACCGGTGGATTCAAGGGCCGCTCCCGGGAGGTCACCCGCGGGGAGCTGAACGGCGCGGTGGACGAGCTGCTGGGCATTCCCCCCGCGTGGTGCGTGAACGAGTACGGGATGACGGAGATGTCCTCGCAGTTCTACGACGGCGTCGCCGGCTCCGCGTCCGGGCCGGCGGAGCGGCTGCACGCCGGTCCGCCGTGGGTCCGCACGCAGGCCACCGACCCCGAGACGCTGCGCCCGCTGCCGCACGGCGAGGTCGGCGTCCTGCGCCACTTCGACCTGGCCAACCTCGATTCCGTGATGGCGATCCAGACGGCGGACCTGGGCGTCACCTCGCCCGCGGGGTTCCGCGTGCTCGGCCGCGCACAGGGCGCGGAGGCCCGCGGCTGCTCCCTGGCCATGGACGACCTGCTGCGCGCCATCGGCCGCTGACCGACGTCATCCCCGCCCGGCGCGCATCCGCCGGATCGCGCGCGCGGCCAGCAGCAGCGCGGCGAAGATCGCGGCGGCGAGGAGCGTCTGGAGCAGCAGGTTCGCCAGCGCATGGGGACGGAGCACGTTCAGCGCGGTGTCGACCATCCCGTCCCCCTCCACCGGCACCTTGGGGAACAGCCTTCCCAGCGAGTACGGCCGGCCGCCGGTGAACGGCCATCCCAGCATCAGGTTGGTGGGCCCGCTGTCGTCCAGCAGGTCCACCAGCAGGTGCGAGGCGTATCCCACCCCCGCGATCACCGCCCACCGCGCGCCGCCCAGCGCCCACGCCGCCATCGCCACCACCGCCGCGGCGGTGAGGCTGTGCGTGAAGGTGCCGTGGTAGGTGCCGCCCTTGCCCAGCAGGATGCCCAGGATGATGTCGCCGTCCGCCGCCGCGCCCAGCACAGCCGCGGCGGCCCACGCCTGGACGCGCGGTGGCGGCTGGCGCATGCCGGCGCGCGCCAGCTCCGCCAGCCCGGCGCCGATCAGCAGGTGTGCGGGGGGAAACGCCATTCTGTCCGCGTGAGGCCGGCGATGGAACCGAGAAAAGGTAGCGCCGGGATGCGCGTCCGCCCATGGCAGCAGTCGTTCCACGGCCCGCCTTCCGCCTGCAACGGCGAACCCTCTCCCGGCACCCGGGAGAGGGTTTCTCGCTTCCGCTGAGGGGCGCGCCGTGCTTCGCACGTGGCCCGAGAGGGTCGCTACTGGCAGTTGCAGCTCTGGTTCTCGGTGCAGAAGCAGTGGTACGGCGGACAGGTGGTGTTCGTACAGTTGGCGAGCCGCGTGTAGAGCTGGTGTCCGTTCACCGTCCCGCGCTCCTCGAACCGCTCCATCGTCTCGAACGACTCCACCCGCAGCGTGTCGAGCTTCAGCTTCTTCATCGCAGCCTCCCCGGGAATGGGCGTGAAGTGGAAAGCGAAGCATAAGCGGCGCGCCCGGCTCGGGTCAATCCCGCTGCCGGGCCCGGCGGGCCGCGGATGACGGTGGTCCCGGAAGGACCAGGGCGCATGGTGCGGCGGGTGGAAACGGTTGACTTTCCGCGCGTCACACCCTTGTATGGCACCGTCCGGGGAGATTGATGCTCGAACAAGGGAGGATCCCATGGCCTGTTCAGCCCTGTCCTTCACCGGCGTCACGCCGGGCGTCATGAGCTGCTGCGTGAAGGCCGCCAGCGCGCGCGGCGCCAGCATCCCCGACCCTCCTCCGGCCTCGGGCGAGGCGGTGGTGGGCTCCTTCACCTTCACCTGGACCTACGACACGGGCGCCCAGACGGCCACCGTGCAATGCATCAAGAAGCCGTTCTACGTCCCGTGCGCCATCCTCAACAGCGCGCTCAGGAGCACCGTCAAGGGGTGCGGCGGCACGCCCAGCTGAAGCAGCCGCGCGGGATGGACGGAGAGGACGCAGAGCCGGGACGTGCGCTCTGCGTCCTTTCTCTTGCTCCGCGCGGCCCGCACGTCGACGCATCGCCCCCGATGCAACGGGCGGGGAGGGTGCGCGGGCTTGCGTAGATGCCCGTCGCGCAAACAGATTGGGCGGCTTTTCCTGGCGCAGGCCGCCCTTCCAAACCTCCACATCACCGCGGGATGAGCAGGACTTCCAGCCGCAAGGCCGCCGGACCCCACACGCCGAGCGTCAACCCGGTGTTCCCCCTCATCCTCCTGGAGACCATGCGCGACATGGACCGGCCGGAGGAGGTGCTGGAGGGCGAGAACCTGGCGGCCAGCATGCCGCGGCGACTGGGGCTGAGCGACGTGGTCTACCTGCAGATCCACAAGTTCCGCGAGGAGACGAAGAAGAAGAGCCTGCAGAGCACGGCCACGGTGGAGGACCTGATCAGGCTGGTGATCCGCCGCCCCGACGCCGACGAGATCTTCGAGGAAGCCGGCCGCCGCGTGGCCCGGCGCGCCTGGAGCGAAAAGTCGGGCGCCGCGCGGCGCTGGCTGCGGCTGATGCCGTCGGGAATGCGGCTGCGCGCCGCGGCGAAAGGGGCGCGCAGGCTGATGGCGGAGATGGCGGGGAACGCGGAGCTGGAGGTGGTGCCGCGGCCCTTTCTGCTGCGGCTGCGCGGCTCGCTCACCAGCAGCGCGGACCCGGGCGGCGCCGCGTGCGCCTTCTACACCGGCGTGCTGGCGGAGCTGATGACGCAGTACACCGGCCGCCGCCACAGCGCCCAGCACGCCGTCTGCGAAGCCCGCCGCGGCGAAGCCTGCGAGTGGACCGCCCTGGTCGCCGGCTGATCAAGACAAAGTCCAGCAGGTTTGCTCCGCCCGCGATTCTGAGAGGTGTTGCCAAACCTCGCGGCGGCGATTGTTTTCCTGAGGGAGGCGCCGCGTGTAACTTCAGTATGCACAGTACTTTGGCGCCGACCGAAGGATCTTGCCGGCAGAACCGCGGGGCTGAATTTCTGCCGACGGTCCTGCCCCTCGCTAGCGGAGAGAAGATCCTTCGGTCGCGCGCAAACGGTTGCATTACTTCGGGTTACTCCTCAGGAAGACAACGCGGCTTCGCAGTCTCCTGGGATGAGGAAGCGACGAGCTCTTCCGGGACACCGGGATCAATCCGCTTCCTCCGGCCCGCACACCTCGTGCAGGTCCTCCACGCCCGCCTCGCCGAACAGCTTGCGCCGGATGCGGCGGTCGTAGAGCGCCCACTTGAGCTCCTGCCCCTCCGGGTCGTCCTCGTCGCCCTTCAGGAACCCCAGGGGGATCTCGAACCCGCCCGCCCGGCTGCGCCCGCCGCCGTACGGCCGCCCCCGCAGGTCCTCGCCCAGCGCCTCGCGAAGGAACTGGTCCACCTGCATGGTGGAGCTCAGCGTCCGCAGGCTTCCCGTCACCACCTCGCGCCCGTCCTCCTCCCCCAGCAGTCCGTAGACGATCGAGGTGTGGACATTCTCCTCCGTGAGCAGGAAGTCCGCGGCCACTGGAATGGCGTCGCGCTCCGCCCAGCGCACGTATCCCACCCCCGCGACGGAAAAGCCGTTGCGCACCGTGCGGTTGTGCAGCGCCTGCTCGATCACCCGCAGCGTGCCGCGCGACTTCTGCACGCACAGCACCTTCTCCAGCAGGTCCGCGTCGATGAAGCGGCTCAGGTACGCCGCCGCCTGGTACTCCGGCGCGCGCGCGCGCACGAACCCGTCCGTCTCGCTGTGCAGCCCGTGCATCAGCGCCGTGGCCAGCCGCTCGTGGTGCTCCTTGCCCGGCTCCAGCCGCAGCAGCGCGCCGCTGGCCAGGTACTCCGCGAAGATGGTGGCCGCGGCGCCCAGCGGCCGCACGTCGGAAAAGATGGGGTCCAGCACGTCGTCGGGGTCGTGGTGGTCCACCACGGCCAGCGTGGGCACCCCCGCCGCCTTCAGCAGGTCCGCCAGGCGGGTGGTGGAGCCCTGGTTGTCCACGAAGACGGCAGCAGAGTAGCCGGCCAGGTCCATCCCCGCCTCGTACTCGCGGATGGAGATCTCCAGCAGGTTCACCAGCGCGCGATTCTCCGCGTGGCTGATCTGCCCGGCGTAGACCAGGTCCGCCTCGATGTCGTACCGCCGCGCGATCTCGCGGTAGGCCATGCCGCACGAAATGGCGTCGGGGTCGGGAAAGTCCTGCAGCGCCACGATGTGCCGCTCCCCCCGCCGCGCCTCCAGCAGGCGCGCCAGCTCCGCCGCGCGGTCGGCGCTGGTCTCTCGCGACGGCCCGTGCGGCCCGGCGGAAAACTCCAGGGCGGTGCCCTGCTCCACCTGCTGCGACATGCGGCGTGCCTCCGGTTGCAAGGTGCGCCGGATGTGGTTGGAAGGGCCGTGCCAGAGCAGCGACAACCCGCCGGCCTCGGAGCCGGGCGGCTGGAGCCGCGGCTGCGAAAGCGGAAAGCCCCGCGCACTGCGCGGGGCTCCAACTGCTTCGATGGCAACGGATTGTCATCCGAGAGAGGCGCCGCGCGATTCCCGGGCACGAGCGCAGATGCCTGCGGATCGTTGGAGCCGTTCTCCCCCTCTCCCGGCGCAGTCTGCCGGGGGAGGGGGCCGGGGGAAGGGGCCTCCTACGCCGCTTCCACCCGGTTGCGGCCGTTGGTCTTGGCCTGGTAGAGCGCGCGGTCCGTCGCGCGGATCAGGTCGGGGATGTTGTCCGCGTCGTCCGGGTAGCACGCCACCCCGAAGCTGGCCGTCAGCGTGCGCGGCACCTCCGCGTTGGGCTGCAGCGACTCCACCAGCAGCCGCAGCTTCTCCGCGAGCTTGAGCCCCTCCTCCTTGGGCGTCTCGGGAAAGATGAGCGCGAACTCCTCGCCGCCGTACCGGCACGCGCTGTCCGTGTTGCGAAAGGTGTGGCGCACCGCCCGCCCGATGCGCTGCAGCGCGTTGTCGCCCACCTCGTGCCCGAAGTCGTCGTTGATGCGCTTGAAGTGGTCGATGTCCAGCAGCACCAGCGACAGCGGGCGGCTGTAGCGCTTGGCGCGCGCCACCTCCATCCCCAGGATCTCGTCGAACCCGCGGCGGTTGTGGCACCCCGTAAGCGGGTCGATGGTGGCCTGCGCCCGCAGCCGGTCCAACAGCTCCGCGTTGCGCAGCGCGATGGCCGACGAGTCCGCCAGCGCGCGCAGCAGGGCAAGGTCGTGCGGCTCGTACGGCGC
>DASTNU010001083.1:0-7418 GCA_035720605.1 Longimicrobium sp.
GACTGGTCTCGGACGGAGACGAGGTGCATCTCGATCCAGTGCGCCTCGCGGTCGTAGAAGGCGCGGTGCTCCCAGGCGTCCACGTCGAAGTCCGCGCCCGCCGTGGCGTTCAGCACGCGCAGCATGTTGCGGTTGAACTCCGCCGTCACCCCCGCCGCGTCGTCGTACGCGGCCTCGATCACCGCCGGGTCCTTGCGCAGGTCCACGCCCATCAGGAACCGGTCGGTCTCATACATTCGCGCGCGCAGCCGCAGCAGCAGCGCCGCCGCCGGCTCCGGCGCGAAGTTGCCGATGGTGCTTCCCAGGAACGCGTGCAGCGTGGGGCGTGGCAGGCGGCCGGGGAGAGTGAATGCGTCGTTGATGTCGGCGACCAGCGGGATCACCTGGATGGACGGATACGCGGCCTCGATGCGCTCCGCCGTGTCGTCCAGGAAATCGGCGCTGACGTCGATCGGCACGTAGACGGCGGAATCGGCCGTGGCGGCGATGGCGTCCAGGATGATGCGCGTCTTTTCGGCGCTGCCGGCGCCCAGCTCCACCAGCGCGCGCGGCGCCAGCCCGCCGATCCACTCCGGCATCCACCGCCGCAGCAGCCCCCGCTCGGTGCGCGTCAGGTAGTACTCGGGGAGCTGAGTGATCTCCTCGAACAGGCGCGAGCCGCGCTCGTCGTAGAAGAAGCGGGGCGAAAGCTCCTTCTGCGGGCGCGACAGGCCCTTCGCCACCTCGCGGACGTCCGCGGGGTCGACGCCGAGAGCAACACCGTCGGCGCGCAGGATCTCGATGCCGTCAGTCATCGCGCGCGATCCGGAAGCCGCTGAAGATCTGCCGGCGGATGGGGTAGTCCCAGTTGCGGAAGGTGTTGCGGATGGCGCCCGGGCGCGTGGCCCACGACCCGCCGCGCAGCACCCTGTACTCCGGGCCGAAGAAGACCTCGCTGTACTCGGGATAGGGAAAGGCGCGGAAGCCGGGCCAGGGAAGGAAGTCCGACGCCGTCCACTCCCACACGTCGCCGATCATCCCGTACGCGCCGATGGGCGACACGTTGCGCGGGTACGCCCCCACCTGCGCCGTCTGGAAGGCGAGCTGGTCCAGGTTGGCGTCCAGCGGCGTGGGTGGGTCGTCGCCCCAGGGGTAGGCGCGCTTCGTCCCGGTCGACGGATCCCACGATGCGGCCGCCTCCCACTCCTGCTCGGTGGGCAGGCGGGCGCCCGCCCAGTTGCAGTACGCCTCGGCCTCGTACCAGCAGACGTGGCACACGGGGCGGCCGGGGTCCACGGGCGTCTCCGCGTCCATCGAGCGCGTCCACCACTCGCCGTCGCGCATCTCCCAGAACTGCGGCGCGGCGAGGTTCGCCTCCTGGCGGTGCTTCCACCCCGCGTCCGACCAGAGCGTGCGCGCGTCGTATCCCCCGTCGTGAATGAACTGCGCGTACTCGAAGCCGGTCACCGGCGCCGCCCCGATGCGGAAGGGCGGGAGGTCGACGGCATGGCGCGGGCGCTCGTTGTCGTAGGCGGCGGTGCGGTCGTCCGTGCCGATCTCCACCGTACCGCCGGGGAAACTGACCATCCCCTCCGCGTCCGCGTGGATCGGCTTGCCCGCGGGCGGCACGACGGCGCGCGGGGCGCGGTAGCGCGTGCCGTCGTCCTTGAGCTGCAGCGCCTGCAGGATGGTCTCGTCGTGCTGGTACTCGTGCTGCGCCACCATGCGGTAGACGTAGCCGCCGCGCAGCAGCTCGGGGTCGGCTTTCGCGTAGTCGCCGGCGACCACGCGGTCCAGCACCATCCGCCGCTCGCACGCCATGTGGTCCAGCGTGTCCGCCAGGCGCGGCAGGGCCAGCTCGCCGCGGACGGAGCGCGGGTTCTCGAACGGGTTGAAGATCCCCGGCATCTCCGCGAACTGCACCGGCCCCTCCAGGTTGCGCACCAGCCACAGCTCCTCGAAGTGCGCGATGTGGCCCATGTCCCACACCACCGGGCTCATCAGCCGGTTGTGCTGGTTCATCAGCTCGTCTTCGGGCACGGAGGCGATGAGCAGCAGCGTGCGCTCGCGGGCATCTGCCAGCAGCGCCGCCACCTCGCCGGGCGTGAGGGAACCGTCGTGCGGCTGGGGCATCCTGCGCCTTGCGGTTGCGGGGAAAAGGTGGCGCGCGCGGAAGGGCGTATTGTAAGCTATGGACATTCGGCGCACCACGCCACGATCCGAAACGGGTGTTGCCCGATGGTGACACGGGTGCCGAATGTTTGTCAAAAACCGCGCCGGGCCACGTAGATTACCCGGGACGAGGCCGGGTGCGGGATGGCCCGGGCATCACGCCCGGCGGTTGAAACCGCTGCTGGAAAGTCACGAAGTCCGCCTGCGCGGACCGGATTCGTGACCAGATACGGCTCCTCGCGCGTGGGCGGATCTTCACCATCCATCTCGAATGCACGCTGACCCTGTTCCGGTTCCCGGACCCGTGCTCGCCGCCGAGGGCGTGGTGAAGCGCTACGGCGGCGTCCCCGCCCTGGAAGGGGTGTCCATCCAGGCGGCGGCGGGGGAGTGCATCGCGCTTGTGGGGGAGAGCGGGTCGGGGAAGACGACGCTGCTGCGCTGCTTCAACCGGATGACGGAGCCGGACGGCGGGCGGGTGACGGTGGAGGGCGCGGACGCGGCGTCGGTGGACGCGGTGGAGCTGCGGCGACGGATCGGCTACGTGCAGCAGGAGGGCGGGCTGCTGCCGCACTGGACGGTGCTGCGCAACGCCTCGCTCGTCCCCTGGCTGCGCGGCGAGGCGGACGCGGAGACCAGAGGCGCGGCGGCGCTGGAGTGGGTGGGGCTGGACGCCGCGGAGCTCGGCGGGCGGTGGCCGCGCGAGCTCTCCGGAGGGCAGCGGCAGCGGGTGGCGATCGCGCGGGCGCTGGCGGCGCGGCCGGGCATCGTGCTGCTGGACGAGCCCTTCGGCGCGCTGGACGCCATCACCCGCGCGGACCTGCAGGACGCGTTCGCCACGCTGCGCCGCGAGCTGGGAATCACCGCCGTGCTGGTGACGCACGACCTGCACGAAGCGGCGCTGCTGGCGGACCGCATCGCCGTGCTGCGCCGCGGGCGGATCGAGCAGGTCGCATCCCCCGGGACGCTGGTCCGCGCGCCGGAGACGGAGTACGTGGCGGGGCTGGTCGCACGCTCGCGGCTGGGGGCGGGATGATGCGGCGCACCTTCATCCTCGCGGCGCTGCTCGCGACGGCGTTCGGCGGATCGGCGGAGGCGCAGGCAGCGGACGCGCGGCCGGTGGTGATCGCGTCCAAGCCGTTCGCGGAGAGCTACGTCCTGGCGGAGATGTTCGCGCAGCTGCTGGAGGCGCGGGGCATCGCCGTCGACCGGCGGCCGGGGCTGGGGGCGACGGAGATCGCGTTCGGCGCGCTGCGGACGGGGGCGATCGACGTCTATCCCGAGTACACGGGCACCGGCCTGCTCGCCATCCTGGGCGAGCCGCCGCAGAGCGACCCCGGCGCCGTCTTCGGCCGCGTGTCGCGCGAGTTCCAGCGGCGGTGGGGGGTGCGCTGGCTGCCGCCACTGGGGTTCGAGAACACCTACGCCATCGCGGTGCGCAGGGAGACGGCGGACCAGCATCGCCTGCGCACGCTGACGGACCTGGCGCGGGCGTCGCCGCGGCTGCGGGCGGGGTTCACGCCGGACTTCATCGGCCGCGAGGACGGGCTGGAGGGGCTGCAGGCCGCGTACGGGCTGCGTCCGCGCTCCGTGCGCCCGCTGGTGCAGGCGGTGAAGTACCGCGCGCTGGCGGAATCCGCGGTGGACGTGATCGACGGCTACTCCACGGACGGGCTGATCGACCGCTACGGCCTGGTGGTGCTGGAGGACGACCGCGGCTTCTTTCCCCCCTACGAGGCCGCCGCCCTGGTGAGCGCGCGGCTGCAGCGCGACCGGCCGGACGCCGTCGCGGAGCTGACGCGGCTGAGCGGGCGGATGGACGTGCGGGTGATGCGCGCGCTGAACCGACGGGTGGAGGTGGACGGCGAGCCGGTGGCGCGCGTGGCGGCGGACGCGCTGCGGGAGCTGGGGCTGGAGGGCGCGCTGGACCGCGGCGACTCGGCGCCGCCGGCGCGCGCGGGATCGCTGGGCGCGTACCTGTGGGAGCGGCGCGCGCCGCTGGCGCGGCTCACCGGGCGACACCTGCTGCTGGTGGCACTCTCGCTGCTGGCCGCGGCGGCGGTGGCCGTTCCGCTGGGCGTGCTGCTGGGGCGGGCGCGCGCCGGCGCGGCGGAGGGGACGGTGCGCGCGGTGGGGCTGCTGCAGACCATCCCCGGCATCGCGCTGCTGGCGTTCATGATCCCGCTGCTGGGGATCGGAATGGTGCCGGCGCTGGCGGCGCTCTTCCTGTACTCGCTCTATCCCATCGTCCGGAACACCTACACCGGCGTGCGCGACGCCGGCCCGGAGGCGGTGGAGGCCGCGCGGGCGCTGGGGATGAGCGACGCGCAGGTGCTGCGGCACGTGCGGCTGCCGCTGGCCGCCCCGTCGATCATGGCCGGCGTGCGCACCAGCGCGGTGATCGCCGTCGGCACGGCGACGCTGGCGGCGTTCATCGGCGCGGGCGGGCTGGGCGATCCCATCGTGGCGGGGCTGGCGCTCAGCGACACGCGGATGATCCTTTCCGGCGCCATCCCCGCCGCCCTCCTGGCGCTGCTGGTGGATGCGCTCCTCGCCCTGGCCGAGCGCCGCGTGCGCCCGCGGGGCCTGGGCTGAGGTCGAAAGCCCCCTCCGGCTCGCCGACGCCGGACGGGGCTTCGCCTTGGCGCCGGCGCCGCGCCGGCCAACGCTGTCCCGCCGGTCAGCCCTGGCTGAGTCCGGCGAACATCAGGGTGCCGCCCTTGATCAGGTTGATGAGCGTGTCCTTCTGCGGCATGGGGACGGCGGGGCACCCGTTGCTGCGGCCCTGGACCACCGCTTCGTCGCGGACGTACTTCGCCCCGTGCACCACCACCGCGCGGCTGCGCATCCGGGAGTTGGTGGGGGAGAGCCCGTCCAGGCGCAGCGACAGCCCGTGCTTTCCGTGGTAGGTCTCCGCGGTCAGCGCGAAGCCCAGCGAGCTCCGGTTGGAGCCCGGCACGTTCCCGAACCGGGTCGCGAAGCCGTTGTGCACCGGCTCGGATCCCCTGCCGTTGGACATCCGCAGAGACAGCACCTGCCCGGTCGTCATGTCGATCACGTGGAAACGCCGCTCGGTGCTGCGCTTCGAATAGTCCAGGATGGAGATGTGGGTGTGCCGGGGGATCCTGGCCCTGTTCGCCTGGAAGAACGCGAGCGCCTCGTCCAGCAGCTTCCTGGGGACCACGTTGTTCGGATCCAGGTTCGCGAACGCCGGATCGGCCGTCTCCGCCGTTGCCGTCACGTCCGATCCGGCGTCCGGATTCTCGAACTCCGCACGCGTGCGCTCCCCTGCGTCGATGCTCTCCTCCTCCGGAACGTCGTCGGTCTCGTTGATGTTCTCTTCGTCCGCCAGCACCACCGGCTCGGACGCATCGTACGTCTCGGTCATCGTTTCCTCCCGGGTAGACGAATCCAGGCGCGGACCCGGCGCGCCGGCGCCTGCGACCTTTCGATCAAGAGGATGGATGGACCCGGATCCGTGAGTTCTCCGCTGCCATCCGGATGCTCACGACCAGCCGGCATCCTTCCGATTGACCGCGCACGCGCCGCGCGCTATCCTCCCGGGGCCCGGTTCTTCTGCCTCCGTAGCACCTCCCGGCGCCCGCCCGGGCGCGACGATCCACCGCCATGACCGAGCTGTCCGACCGCCTCGCCACGCTGTCGCCGGCGAAACGCGCGCTGCTGGAAAGGCTGCGCGCCGAGCCCGCCATCCCCCGCGCGCCCGACGGGCCCGCCCCGCTCAGCGCGGAGCAGCGGAGGCTGTGGTACGTGCTGCCGCTGGCGCCCGGCTACCCGGTCTATACCATCCCCCTCGGCTTCCGGCTGCGCGGACCCATCGACGAAGACGCACTGATCGCCGCGCTGCGCGACCTGGCGGCGCGGCACGAGATGCTGCACACCGCCTTCAGCGGGCAGGATGGGGAGCCACAGCAGGTGGCGGCGGACCCCTCCGTCTTCCAGCCGCGGCTGGTGGAGATCCCCGCCGACCGCTGGGCGGAGTCCGAGGCGCGCTACCAGGCGGACGAGTTCGCGCAGGGCACCTTCGACCTGGCCGCGGGCGAGACCTTTCGCGC
Organism: Longimicrobium sp.; assembly: GCA_035720605.1. Lineage (GTDB taxonomy): Bacteria > Gemmatimonadota > Gemmatimonadetes > Longimicrobiales > Longimicrobiaceae > Longimicrobium. Next base: position 6,222 of record DASTNU010001083.1, read on the forward strand.
GGTGCTGCTGCGGGTCTCGGATGACGAGCATCACCTGCTGGTCGGCCTGCACCACCTGGCGGCGGACGGCTGGTCCGCCAGCGTGATGCTGCGCGAGCTGGGCGCGCTCTACACCGCGCGTCTCGAAGGACGGGATGCCGCGCTCCCGCCGCCGCCGGTGCGCTTTCGCGACTGGGCGGCATGGCAGCAGCGGCCGCGGGAGGGTGCGAAAGAGGACGAGGCGTTCTGGCGCGCGGAGCTGGAGGGCGCGCCGCACGTGCTGGAGCTGCCCACCGATCATCCCCGTCCCGCCGTGCAGGGGTGGGACGGCGCCAAGCACGCCTTCACCGTCGACGCGCCGCTGGCGGAGGCGCTGGCCGCGGCCGCGCGCGCGGAGGGGACGACGCTCTACGTGGTGCTGGCCGCGGCGTTCGCGCTGCTGCTCTCGCGCTACGCGGGGCAGGAGGAGCTGCTGGTGGGCACGCTGCTGGCCAACCGGCCGCTGGCGGAGGTGGAGGGCGTGGTGGGGTTCTTCGCCAACACGGTGCCGCTGCGGATGCGGATGGCGGGCCACCCCACGCTGCGCGAGCTGATCCGCCGGGTGCACGCGACGGTGGGCGGCGCGCAGCGGCACGGCGCGCTGCCGTTCGACCGCGTCGTGGAGCTGGCGGGGGTGCGCCGCGACTTCAGCCGGCCGCCGCTGGTGCAGGCGGTGTTCACCTTCGCCGACGCGCCGTCGTCCGCCCTCTCCATCCCCGGCGTGGAAGTGGAGCGGCTGGAGCTGGACTCGCGCACCGCCGTCTTCGACCTGACCCTGCAGGTGGAGCGGCACTCCGGCGGGCTTGCCGCCGCCCTCCAGTTCGTGGAGCCGGTCTTCGAGGAAGAGACGATCCGCCGGATGGCGGCGCACTGGATGACGATCCTGCGCGCCGTCGCCGTGGACCGCGCGGTGCCCGCCTCCCGCGTGGCGCTGGCGGACGGGGAGGAGGTGGCGAAGGTCGCGGAATGGAGCGACGGCGGCCCGGCGCTGCTGGAGGAGGGGACGATCCCGGCGCTCTTCGAGGCGCAGGCGCGGGAGCGGCCGTTCGCCCCCGCGCTGGTGCACGGCCACGCGGACGTCCCCTACGGCGAGCTGAGCCGCCGCGCCAACCGCGTCGCGCACGGGCTGGTCGCCGCGGGGGTGCAGCGTGGGGAGTGCGTGGGCATCTGCATGGCGCG
>DASTNU010001084.1:0-3840 GCA_035720605.1 Longimicrobium sp.
CACCCTGGTGACGACGCGGCCCTGAGCCCGTCCCGCTGAACGCACCCCAGGCCGCCCGGCGCCCCCGCGCGCCGGGCGGCCTCTGCGTGGCCCCGATCCTGAAATCGTGTCCGATACCGATTTCCCGAATCCCTCCGTGCATTCAGGTGAAAACGGTTTCATTGCACACGAAACCAGCCGGGTCAAGGGTACCTCTGCGAACGATTCTGATTCCCGCGTGAGACAAATCCTTCAGTTTGCAAACCGGTTTGACGGATCCCGCAGGCAGGAACCCGCAACCGCGATGGCGGATTCGTGGCGGCATGCTGCACCGGTCTGGTGCACTGAATCGGTGCGCCCGCCCCATTCTTCCGCACCGCCTCCGCCCCCTCCGCAACGGCTATCTCGTTTGATGGGAAGAGGATGTCACGCGTAGCAGAACGCGGCCCGCGGCATGCTCTGTCCCCTGCCACCCCCCATCGGCGCAGTAGCGGCAGCCGGGCGTGTGCGAGCGATCCGGCGTGTCCGTCGTTTTCCGGAAAATGCAGGCGAGGGCATTCCGGGCCCTTGACGGCCCGTTCCCGCGGCGCGGCACCCCCGCCGGCGCCGCCAACCCACCCTGTTGGAGGAGCCTGATGAAGCGCAGCCTCACACCCCTCGCCCTCTCGGCCCTGGCCCTGATGGCCGCCTGCTCCGACGGCACGCAGTCGCCGCTGGCGACACCCGACGGCGGCACCGCCCCCCTGCTTTCCGCCGCGCCCGGCAAGGCCATCAGCGGACAGTACATCGTGGTGCTGAACGACGGCGCCGACCCGCGCTCGGTCGCCGCCCTCGCCGGCGTGACCCCGCAGCACGTGTACACGGCGGCGCTGGACGGATTCAGCGCCTCGCTGAACCACGGGCAGCTGAACGCGCTGCAGCACAACCCGAACGTGCAGTGGATCGAGGAAGACCAGGTGGTCGAGGTGAGCACCACGCAGACGGGCGCCACCTGGGGCATCGACCGCATCGACCAGCGCGACCTGCCGCTGAACGGCACGTACAACTACACGCCCACCGGCGCGGGCGTGCGCGCGTACATCATCGACACGGGCATCAACACCGGCCACAGCAACTTCGGCGGCCGCGCCTCCATCGCCTGGGACGGCATCGGCGACGGCAACAACGACTGCAACGGCCACGGCACCCACGTCGCGGGCACCGTGGGCAGCACCACCTACGGCGTGGCCAAGGGCGTGACGCTGATCGGCGTGCGCGTGTTCGGCTGCGGCAGCTCGGGCTCCAACTCGACGATCGTCGCGGGGATCAACTGGGTGGCGGCCAACGCCATCAAGCCGGCGGTGGCCAACATGTCGCTGGGCGGGCCCGCCAGCTCCACGACGGACGCGGCGGTGAACGGCCTGATCAACGCCGGCGTGGTGGCGGTGGTGGCCGCAGGCAACGAGAACCAGAACGCCTGCAACGTGTCGCCGGCCCGCGTGGCCAACGCCATCACGGTGGGCAGCACCACCTCCACGGACGCGCGCTCGTCGTTCAGCAACTACGGCAGCTGCCTGGACGTGTTCGCCCCGGGCTCCAGCATCCTCTCCACCTGGATCGGCAGCACCAGCGCGACCAACACCATCAGCGGCACCTCCATGGCCAGCCCGCACGTGGCGGGCGTGGCGGCGCTGTACCTGCAGGGCAACACCACGGCGTCGCCGGCCACGGTGGCCAGCGCCATCACCAGCACGGCCACCACCGGCAAGGTGACCAGCGCCGGTACCGGCTCGCCCAACCGGCTGCTCTACTCGCTGCTCACCGGCGGCGGCACGCCTCCCCCGACCGGCACCGTGTACACCGGCTCGCTGAGCGGCGCGGGCGACTACGACCTCCATCCCAACGGCACCTACTACCAGAGCACGGTGTCGGGGACGCACCTGGGCGTGCTGGACGGCCCGTCGGGCGTGGACTTCGACCTGCGCCTGTACAAGTGGAACGGCTCCGCCTGGTCGCAGGTGGCCTCGTCGCTCACCTCGGGGCCGGACGAGACCATCAGCTACAGCGGCACCGCGGGCTACTACTACTGGAGGATCGAGTCCTACAGCGGCAGCGGCTCGTACACCTTCACGCTGACCAAGCCCTGATCCCCAGGGGCTCGATCGAGATGGACGGAAGCCGCCCGGCGCACCTGCGCCGGGCGGCTTCTGCTTTCCACCGCCCGCCACCGCGGCGCACATTTTCGAGGCGCGGCGCACCGGTGTGGTGCGACGCGGGGGAGGACGAATGTTCCCGTTCCGCGGCTGAAATAGATGCGGGATCAGGGCTTTGCCCGATCCACCGCACAGGGTCCACCCGTTGCGTCCTGATGCAGGGCTCACCATCCGGGACGCCACCCCCCTCGTACGCGGCGTCCGTCTCACCCGCACTGGAGGACGCACATGAATCGCAGACTGCTTGTCCTCGCGCCGCTCGTCCTGGCCGCCTGCGCGGACGAACCGACCGCGCCCGCGGGCGCGGCCCCCGCCGAAGAGCCGTCGCTGGCCGCGGCGCCGGAGTTCGTCCCGGGCGAGGTGATCGTCAAGTTCCGGGAAGGCGTCTCGGAGAGCGTGCAGGAAGAGGCGCTGCGGCAGGTGGACGCCGGGATCCGCGAGCGCATCGTCACGGGGACCATGCGGCGCGCGGGCGCCGGCGAGGGGATCACGGTGGCGCACTCCCGGCTGGGCACCATGGCCGCGGTGGCGCGGCTGCGCGCCAACGCCGCCGTGGAGTACGCCGAGCCCAACTACATCTACCACCACGACGCCGTCAGCAACGACACGTACTACGCCAGCGGGCAGCTGTGGGGGATGTACGGCGACGCCAGCTCGCCGGCCAACCAGTTCGGCAGCCAGGCCGCCGAGGCGTGGGCCAACAACCACACCGACTGCAGCTCCGTCTACATCGGCATCATCGACGAGGGCTACATGTTCAATCACGTGGACCTGGCCGCCAACGCCGCGGTGAACCCGGGGGAGGTGGCCGGGAACGGCGTGGACGACGACGGCAACGGGTACGTGGACGACGTGCGCGGCTGGGACTTCGCCGGCAACGACAACTCCGTCTTCGACGGCACCGCCGACGACCACGGCACGCACGTGGCCGGCACCATCGGCGGCGTGGGCGGCAACGGCATCGGCGTGGCGGGCGTGTGCTGGAGCGTCAAGCTGCTGAACGCCAAGTTCCTGGGCAACAGCGGCGGCACCACGGCGAACGCGGTCAAGGCGGTGGACTACTTCACCGACCTCAAGACGCGCCACGGCATCAACCTGGTGGCCACCAGCAACTCGTGGGGCGGCGGCGGCTTCAGCCAGGCGCTGCAGGACGCCATCGAGCGCGCCAACGCGGCCGACATCCTGTTCATCGCGGCCTCGGGGAACAGCGCGGTGAACTGCGAGACCAGCTCGTGCTACCCGGCCGAGTACCCCAACGCCAACGTGATCGCGGTGGCGTCCATCACCAGCACCGGGGCGATGAGCTCGTTCTCCAACTACGGCGTGACGACCATCGACATCGGCGCCCCCGGCAGCGGCATCGTCTCCACCGTGCCGACGGGCAGAAAGAACAATCCCACCTCCGGCTACGCCAGCTACAGCGGCACCTCCATGGCCTGCCCGCACGTGAGCGGCGCCGCGGCGCTGTACGCGGCGTACCACCCCGGCTCGTCGGCGGCGGTCATCAAGGCCGCCATCCTGACCAGCGCCCTGCCGACGGCCTCGCTGAACGGCAGGGTGGTGGTGAACGGGCGCCTGAACGTCAGCGGCTTCTGATCCACGGGCGGTAGCGAAGCGCTCGACGGAGAGGGCGCGGAGAACGAAAGAAAGGGCGCAGAGAACTTCGATC
>DASTNU010001085.1:0-10555 GCA_035720605.1 Longimicrobium sp.
CCAACGAGCACGGGCTGGTGCCGATCACCATCAAGCACGTGACGGCGTCCGAGTTCCCGAACTCGTCGTCCGAGCGGCACCCCGACGACAACGCCGCCCACGTCGGCGCGTTCGACGCCCTGCTGGAGGCGCCGCTGCAGAACGGCGTTCCGCTCTTCGTGCGCCGCAGGGAGGCCCGGACCATCACCTGCCTCACCGGCGGCAGCTGACCATCGACCGAAGCGCGCCGGACCCCCGGGGTCCGGCGCGCTTCGCTGTACTGCCCTGGAGCATCACGATCCGCCGTCACGCCCGTTCGATTCGATCCGCTGCTAAAACCAGCCAGGGGCCGTTGTCTTCCGGTTGAAAAAGACTGCGAAGCAGCGTTGTTTTCCTGAGGGAGCGCACACGCGCAACCTGAAGTAATGCAACCGCTTGCGCGCGACCGAAGGATCTTCTCTCCGCCGCGAGGGAAAGGCTCGGCAGAAGAAATCCAGCCCCGCGATCGTGCAGGGCAAGATCCTTCGGTCGGCGCCAGAGTACCATGCGCGCCGAAGTTACACGCGGCGCCTCCCTCAGGAAGACAATCGCTGGCGCGAGGTTCACCAACACATTCTGAGACACACCGGATTACGCAAACCGGCGTCTACATCGACATCCCTCTCCCGCGCTGCGTGACGATGATTCCCGGGAGCGGGACCATCAGCGTCCCGCGTAGCGGAACCCCGCCCAGGCCGCGGGAGAGCGGAGCGCGGGGTCCTCGGAGCGCAGCATCCACAGCTGGGCGGACCGCAGCGCGGCCGGGCCGTCGCCCAGGGCGCGGTACGCGCGGTGGAACTCCACCATCAGCGGGCGCGTCCGCTCGTCGTCCACCTCCCACATCCCGCCCACCACCCCCCGCGCCCCCGCGGCGAGCAGCGCGCCGGCCAGCCCGGTGAACCCGCCCGCCCGTCCCCGGCCAGCGTTGACGGACCGGCACGCCGCCAGCACCACCAGCGGCGCCTGCCGCAGCTCCAGCCGCGACAGCTCTTCGGCCGTCATGCGGCCGCTCCCGGGGCGCGCCGGCTCCGGGGCCAGCACCAGGTACGAGCGCTCCGGCCGCTCGTCGTCGAACACGGCGTGGCCGGCGTAGTGCACCACCCTGGCCCGGCCCAGCGCGGCCGCCACGTTCGCGCCCGTCGCCCGCCCGTCCGCCAGCACCAGCGGGCGCGGGTACTCCGCGGCGATGGACCGGGCCTCGGCCGCCGCGCCCTGCAGCCGGCGCAGTCCGGGGTGCTCGGCCGGCGCGAACGCGGGGTCCGCGACGAACACGGCCGGTTCCATCCCGCTCCCCGGCCCGGGCGCCCGCCGCGCCTCGCGCAGGCTCACGGCGTAGCGCACGGGGTGGTCCTGCACCAGGTACCGCCCGCGCCGGGCGTCGCGCAGCGCCGCGAACGGGACCGACGCCAGGTCCCCGTCCGCGACCACCACCAGCCCGGTCCCCTCCCCGCCCAGCCGCGCCCGCACGGGGCGGATGAGCAGCTCGTACAGCTCCGACAGCACGGCGTCGACCGCCCGCGCGTCTCCCTGCCCCTCCAGCAGCAGGCGCAGCCGCGTCACCGTGCGGACGAGCTGGACGGTGTCGATGGGGGTGTGGTACAGCTCCACCCGCCGCCCGTCCACCGTCCACACCAGGAGCGTGTCCGCCAGCACGGCGAGCTCCACCACCACCTCGCCGGGCGGAGATTCCAGCTCCCCGTCCGCGCGCGAAGACGGCTCTCCCGCGGCCGCGGCCAGGGTGGCGCGTCCCCGGTCCAGGAAGCGCAGCGCCTCGGCCGGCTCGCCGGCCGCCAGCCGAAGCAGCACCACCCGGTCCGCCACCTGCCGCGCCGCGTCGAACACCGCCGCCCTGCGGGGCTCCATCCGTATGGAGTCGCGCCGCCGCTCCAGCATGCCGAACGCGGTCTCCAGCCGGGCGGCGGCACCCCGGGAGTCCCCGGCCGCCAGCCGCGCCTGTGCCCCGCCCACCAGGGCGGGAAAGGCCAGCAGCGGGATCTGGGTGGCCTGGTAGAAGGCGGTGGCGGAGTCCAGCTCCCGGGCCGCCCGCGCCGGCTGCGCGGCCAGGAGGGCGAACGCCTCGGCGACGCGCAGGTCCGCCTGCAGGCGTCGCAGCGTCACGGTGTCCGCGACCCGCGCCAGGACGGCGCGCGTGGCGTCCAGGTCCTGCGCCGCCCGCCGGGCCGCCCCCGCCGCGGCGAGGTAGCGCGCGCGCCGGGTGAGGGCCTCGGCCACGAAGGCGTCGTTGCCGGTTCGCCGCACCACGCCCACGTCCTCGTCCAGCACGCGCACCGCGGCGCGGAGCAGGCCGTCCCCGGCCGCGCTCTCCGCGGTGGTGACGAGCGCGTTGTGCAGCCGCACGGAGCCGGGATACGGCCGCAGCAGCGCCACCGCCTGGTGCACCGAGGCGTACCCGGCGTCCGCGTCGTGCAGCTCGAGCTGCGCGTCCGCCAGCACGCCCACCGCCGCGGCCTGGTGCTCGCGCTCGCCGGCGCGGGCGAACAGCCGGGCCGCCTGCGCGGCGGGGAGCAGGGCGCGGTCGTAGCGGTCCGTCCGCAGCAGCGTGGCCCCGAGCACCCAGAGGGCGCGGCCCGCCAGCGCCGGGTGCCGGACGGTGTCCGCACCCTCGGCGATCGCGCGGAAGATCGCCTCGCCCTCCTCGCGCTCGCCCAGGTAGACGTGCGTGGCGCCCAGGAACAGCCGGGCCCAGCTCCGCAGCGTGGGGGAGCCGTCCGCCGCCTCGGCCGCGGCGTCCAGCCGGGATGCCGCCGCCGCGTACGCCGCCGCGTCGAACAGCGCCACTCCCGCGGCGTACTCGTGGTGCGCCGCCGCCAGCCGCCGGAGGGCGGGCTCGCCGCGCACGGCGCGGATGGCGCGCACCGCGTCCACCAGCGTGGCGTCGCCTCCCGGGCGACGGGCCAGCGCCTCGCCCACGGCCTCGGCGTGCCGCAGGTGCTCCCCGGCCGCGGGAGAGCCCGACAGGACGGCCGCCGCCCACGCGCCCAGGAGGTGGTTCCATCCCAGCAGCCGTGCCTCCTGCGGGTGCGCCGCGGCATAGGCCGCGTATTCCGCCGGTGGGGCGCCGGGCGCGGGCGGCGGGGACGGGGCGCGGGCCGCCGCCGCCTCGCGCAGCCCCCGCCGGGCCACCTGGGCCCAGCCGGAGGTGGAATCGGCGCGCAGGTACGCCCGCCACTCCCGCGCGGCCTCCTGCACCAGCCCGAACCGCTGCAGCGCCAGCGCCAGGTTGAACCTCGCCGCCAGGTTGCCGGGCTCGCGCTCCAGCGCCTCCTGGGCCGCCTCGACCGCCGCCAGCAGGTCGCGGGGCGCGGCCGCGGCCTGCGCCCGCACCAGGTACGCCGCCGCGAGGTCCGACAGCACCGGCGCGGGACGCTGCGCCCCGCGAGATACCGCGCGGAGCGAGTAGATGGCGCGCTCGAGCTGCTTGTCCGTACCGGCGGAATAGAGCACGTCGATCAGCGCCCCCGCGTGCACGGCCTCGGGGTCGTCTCCCGCGCGGATGGCCTGCATCGCCCGCGCGGCGATCCGGCTGGTGCGGCGGGAGGGCGCGGGCACCGGAGCGCCGGCGCAGCCTTCCTGCTCGGGCAGGGCCGGCGCCGGGACGCGCACGTCGATGCACGGCGGGGGGGCGGTGGCGATGGAGAGCCGCGGCGCGATGGGCGACGCGCCCCGGAACTCGCGCGCGAGGGCCCCCAGCAGGCCCCGGGAAGATCCGCCGCCGGCCGCCTGCACCCGCGCCCGCACCAGCTGGATCGCGGCCGCCAGGCAGAGCAGCACGAGGATGACGGCGGCCGCGATCCTCGCGCGGCGCACGACGGCGGGAGACTGCGCGGCGAGCTGCCTCGGCCATGAAGGGGCGAACTGCATGGAAGATCCGCGGAGAAAAGGACAGCGGGCGGAACTTGCGAAAGATTTCGCGGGAGGGCTCCAGGGGAGTTTAGGTGCCGAATCCCCGAAACAGCAAGAATCTCAATGAGTTGGGGGCGCCGCACCGCCGCGGGCCGCGGCGCCCCGCCGGAGAGGACCAGGGTTTTCTATCTCCCTCTGATCCCGTCGCAGCGACCCTGGGCTGGATGCAACGGAGATCCCCGGGCCGCCTCTGGGACGACCCGGGGATCTTCATCGTTCTCCCGAGGGTGGCTGGAACGCCCCTACCGCCCCGGGGCCGCCGCTTCCCTCCCCTCGTGCGCGATCGCTTCCGCCACCGCCCGGCCCATCTCCTCCGTGGATACCGACGGCTGGCCGGAAGGGGCGATGTCGCGGGTACGCAGGCCCTGCTCCAGCGCGTGGTCCACCGCGGATTCCACGGCCCGCGCCTCGTCCTCCAGCCCCAGCGAGTGCCGCAGCAGCATCGCCGCGCTCAGGATGGTCCCCAGCGGGTTGGCGATCCCCTGCCCCGCGATGTCCGGCGCGGAGCCGTGGATCGGCTCGTACAGCCCCGGCTGCGCCCGTCCCTCCGCGCGCGGGGCGCCCAGCGAGGCGGAGGGGAGCACGCCCATCGACCCGGCCAGCATCGACGCCTCGTCGGTCAGGATGTCGCCGAACATGTTCTCGGTGACGATCACGTCGAAGTCCGCGGGGCGGCGGATGAGGTGCATGGCGCAGGCGTCCACCAGCATGTGCTCCACCCGCACGTCCGGGAACTCGTCGCGCATCACCCGCGTGGTGACGGCGCGCCACAGCCGCGAGGTCTCCAGGACGTTCGCCTTGTCCACCGAGGTCAGCCGCCCCCGCCGCGCCCTCGCGAAGGCGGCCGCCGCGCGCACCACGCGCTCCACCTCGCCGCTGTCGTAGGCGCACAGGTCCGTGGCTCGCTCGCCGCCGTCTTCCGTCGCCTCGCGCGTCTTCGCGCCGAAGTAGATGCCGCCCGTCAGCTCGCGGACCACGAGCAGGTCCACCCCTTCCAGCAGCTCCGGCCGCAGCGGCGAGGCGCCGGCGAGCGCCGCGCGCACCGCGACAGGACGCAGGTTGGCGAACAATCCCAGCGCCCGGCGCAGCCCCAGCAGCCCCTGCTCCGGCCGAACCGCCGCCTGCGGATCGTCCCACTTCGGCCCGCCGACGGCGCCCAGGAGCACCGCGTCCGCCTCGTGGCAGACCGCCAGCGTCTCCTCCGGCAGGGGATCGCCCGTGGCGTCGATGGCGCACCCGCCGATCAGCGCCTCGCGAAAGGTGAAGCGGTGGCCCCACCGCTCCGCCACCGCCCGCAGCGCCCGCACCCCCTGCGCCGCCACCTCCGGCCCGATCCCGTCGCCGCCCAGCACCGCGATCGTCGCGTCCATGTCCTGTCCCTGAAAGAGAATGGTCTCACGCAGAGTCAGCAGAGTGAGCAGAGTTTATCTCTGTTGACTCTGCTGACTCTGCGTGAGACGAGTCGGTTTTTCCTGCCGAACGGATTCCGACGGATTCATCCCACGTTCACGCCGCCGCGGCGGTGTCGATGCGGGCGGGGTGCTCCGCCTCGTAGCGCGCGATCGCGTCTTCCGAGCCAAGCAGGAACGCCAGCTGGTCCAGGCCGTTCAGCAGGCAGTGCTTCGCGAACGGGTCGATGGGGAACGTCGCCGTCCCGCCGTCGGGGAAGGTGACCGTCTGCGACGCCAGGTCCACCGTCACCTCGGCGGCGGGATCGCCGGCCAGCGCCAGGAGCCTGCGATGTGCCGCGGGGTCCAGGGTGATGGGGAGGAGGCCGTTCTTCAGGGCGTTGTTGCGGAAGATGTCCGCGAAGTCGGTGCTGGCGACGGCGCGAAAGCCGTAGCCCAGCAGCGCCCACGGCGCGTGCTCGCGGCTGGAGCCGCAGCCGAAGTTGTGCCCCGCCACCAGCAGCCGCGCGCCGCGCGCCTCCGGCCGGTTGAGCACGAACTCCGGGTTGGGCGTGCCGTCCGGAAGGTAGCGCCAGTCGGAGAAGAGCGCCTCGCCCAGCCCCGCCTTGTCCGTCACCTTGAGGAAGCGGGCGGGGATGATCTGGTCCGTGTCGATGTTCTCCCCCGGGAGCGCCACGGCGCGCGACGAGAAGGTGCGGATCGGTTCCATGACGGAGAGTGCGTGAGTGCGTTAGTGCGTGAGTGCGTGAGTTGGGCCTTCACCCGGCTCGCCATGGCCCTCCCCCGGCCTCGCTCAGGCTCGTCCACCCCCTCCCGCAAACTGCGCGGGAGGGGGTGTAAGCTTCTAACGTGGTGCCTGCGCCGTGGCGAGTACCCAGCGGACCTGGTGCAGGTGAAGCCCCGTACGGCGACGCGTCAGCGGCGCCGGGGCGGGGCTTCTGGCCGTTCCAGCCGCGGGTTTCAACCCGCGGCTCGTCGCGGATGCGGGATTCACGCGGGGGAACCGGCCTCGATCCCCAGCTCCCGCACGTCGGAGATCACGCCGTTGACGGCGGTGGCGGCGGCGGTCAGCGGCGAGGCCAGGAAGGTGCGGCCGCCCTTCCCCTGCCGCCCCTCGAAGTTGCGGTTGCTGGTGCTCACCGCGTACTCGCCGGGGGCCAGCTGGTCGCCGTTCATGGCGATGCACATCGAGCAGCCGCTCTCGCGCCACTCCGCGCCCGCCTGGCGGAAGACGCGATCCAGCCCCTCCGCCTCCGCCTGCGCCTTCACCTGCTGCGAGCCGGGGACCACCAGCATCCGCACCCCCGGCGCCACCTTGCGCCCCCGCAGCACCGACGCCGCCGCGCGCAGGTCGCTGATGCGCGAGTTGGTGCAGCTGCCCAGGAACACCACGTCCACGCGCTGCCCCAGCAGCGGCTCGCCCGGGCGCAGCCCCATGTACTGCAGCGCCTTTTCCAGCGTCCCGCGCTGTCCCGCGTCGTCCAGCTCGGCAGGATCCGGGACGCGGCCGTCCACCGGCATCCCCATCCCCGGGTTGGTGCCGTAGGTGATCATCGGCGCCAGCGCGCCGGCGTCGATGGTCACCGTGGCGTCGTACGCGGCGCCCTCGTCCGTGGGCAGGGTGCGCCAGTGCGCCACCGCGTCGTCCCACGCCTCCCCCCGAGGCGCGAAGGGGCGGCCGCGCAGGTAATCGAACGTCGTCTCGTCCGGCGCGATGAGCCCCGCGCGGGCGCCGCCCTCGATGGACATGTTGCAGACGGTCATCCGCTCCTCCATCGACAGCGCGCGGATCGCCTCGCCCGTGTACTCGAAGACGTACCCCGTCCCCCCGCCCACGCCGATCTTCGCGATCACCGCCAGGATGATGTCCTTGGCGCCCACGCCGGGCCGCAGCCGTCCGTCCACGCGCACCTGCATCGTCCTGGGCCGGTTCTGCAGCAGGCACTGCGTCGCGAGGACGTGTCCGACTTCCGAGGTGCCGATGCCGAACGCCAGCGCCCCGAACGCCCCGTGCGTGCTGGTGTGGCTGTCGCCGCAGACGATGGTCATTCCCGGCTGCGTGAGGCCCAGCTCCGGGCCGATGACGTGCACGATCCCCTGCCGGTCGCTCCCCAGCGCGAAGAGGGGGATGCCGAACTCGCGGCAGTTGGCGTCAAGCTGCCCCAGCTGCGCCGCCGCCTGCGGGTCCGCCACGGGGATCGCCCCGGTGGCCGGGCGCGGCAGCGTGGGGGTGGAGTGGTCCATCGTGGCGATGGTCAGGTCCGGCCGGCGGACGCGGGCGCCGCGCGCGCGCAGCTCCGTGAACGCCTGCGGCGAGGTCACCTCGTGCACCAGGTGCAGGTCCACGTACAGGACGGCCGGCGTTGCCGGCGTCTGCGGGCGCACCAGGTGGCTGTCCCAGATCTTCTGAAAGAGGGTACGCGGCCCCATCGTTCTCACACTCCCCACAGGTAGCTCTGTTCCTCCATGGCGCGCGCCTCCAGCACGTCCATCTGCGCCGCCTTGTTCACCGCGTCCAGGTAGGCGCGCACCCCCGCGTCCACCACGTCCGTCGACGCCGCGCGCCCCGTGAACGTCTTGCCGTTCACCCGCGCCCGCAGCGACACCTCGCCCACCGCGTCGCCGCCGGGGGTGGCGCTGTGCACCTCCAGCTCCTCCAGCTCCACCGAGAACGGCACCAGCGCGTCCACCGCGCTGAAGGCGGCCGCCAGCGGCCCGTCGCCCTCGCCCGCGGCCTCGCGCTCCTGGCCGTCCTCCTGGATGCGCACCGTGGCCCGCGAGCGGCGGGTGCCGCAGTGCACGTCCAGCTGGCGCAGGTGAAAGCGGTGCGGCACGTCTTCCAGGTTGCCGTAATAGAGGATGGCGATCAGGTCCTCGTCCAGCACCGTCTTCTTGCGGTCGCAGAGGAGCTTGAAGAAGCCGTAGGCGCGCTCCACCGCCTCCGCGTCCAGCTCGTACCCCAGCTCGCGGTAGCGCCGGGCCAGCGCGTTGCGCCCGGAGTGCTTGCCCAGCACCAGCGCGTTGGCGGGCACGCCCACCATCTGCGGCGTCATGATCTCGTAGGTCAGCGGGTTCTTGATCACCCCGTCCTGGTGGATCCCCGCCTCGTGCGCGAACGCGTTCTTGCCGACGATCGCCTTGTTGGGCTGCGGGTGGATGCCGGTCAGGTGCGTCAGCAGCTGGCTGGTGCGGTAGATCTCGCGCGTGTCGATGCGCGTCTCGTAGGGATACGAGTCCGGCCGCACCCGCAGCGCCATCACGATCTCCTCCAGCGCCGCGTTCCCCGCCCGCTCGCCGATGCCGTTGATGGTGCACTCCACCTGCCGCGCGCCCCCCTGCACCGCCGCCAGCGAGTTGGCCACCGCCAGCCCCAGGTCGTTGTGGCAGTGCACGCTGACGACGGCCTTCTCGATCCCCTTCACGTTGGCGAAGAGCGCGTCCATGATGGCGCGGTACTCGCCCGGGTGGGTGTAGCCCACCGTGTCGGGGATGTTGATGGTGGTGGCGCCCGCGGCGATGGCGGCCTCCATCACCTGGCAGAGGAAGGGCACGTCGGTGCGGGTGGCGTCCTCGGCGCTGAACTCCACGTCGCCGGTGTAGCGGCTGGCGCGCTCCACGGCGGCCACCGCCTGCGCCAGGCACTCCTCGCGGGTGATGCGGAGCTTGTGCACCAGGTGGATGTCGCTGGTGGCGATGAAGACGTGCAGCCGGGCGCGCTCCGCCCCCTCCAGCGCCTTCGCGGCCCGGTCGATGTCGGCCGCGGCCGAGCGGGCCAGCGCGGCGATCACCGGCCGGCGCACCTCGCGGGCGATCTGCTGCACCCCGGCGAAGTTGTCGGGGGAGCTGATGGGAAAGCCGGCCTCGATGACGTCCACGCCCAGCGCGTCCAGCTGGTGCGCCATCCTCAGCTTCTCCGCCGGGGTCATGGTGGCGCCCGGCGACTGCTCGCCGTCGCGCAGCGTGGTGTCGAAGACCAGTACCTGCGTCATCGTCCGGCTCCCTGGGAGGATGGATAAGAAAACGGGTCCCGCCCGTGCCGGGGGCGAGGACCGTCATGGCCGTGCGGTGCGCCGGCCGGCTGGATCGATGTTCGGACGAAAGTGCTGGCGGAAACCGGAGGGGAACATCCGTCGCAACTCCATCCAGGGAGCCAATATAGCGCAATCCTGAGCGCCGCTCAACCGATGCCGCCCCGCCCGCTCCCAATCGGCCGCCGGTTGGGCGTGCGCGCATCCCCGACGAAGCAAGCGATGGGCGTGCGCCGTGTCCCAGCGGGTCGGCCAGCATCCTGCGCCCGCCGGGGGCCGACGGGCGGCAGGATTTCAGCCGGACGTGCACGATCCCGGTGCCCCACCTCAACCTCCCCCAGGGGTTTTGGGGAGGTGGGCGAGTCTTGCGAGCCCGGAGGGGGCGCGGCGGGGACCTGCCCTCGCGATGGACCCACTCCCCTCTCCCGCGCAGTTTGCGGGAGACGGCTAGCGCTGGCGACAGGTGAGGAGCCCGGTCAGCCGTACCATCTCTGCCATACGCTCTGATCCGGGAAGATGACGTACATGTCCCGGGCCAGGACGCCGTTGGACACGCCCGTCACCACCGTGGTTGGCGGCTCGATGATCCTGGCGCCGTCCGTGTGCCCTTTCCACGTCCAGGTCATTCCCCCGTCGTTCGTGTCACTTTGCCATACCGAGTCGTCCATCCCCCGGGCATAGAGCTGGATCACGCCGGGCGCGAGCGCGACGGCGGCGACCTCTCCCTGCACCAGGCCGCCGACGGTCCTCAACTCCCAGGACGCGCCGTTCCAGTGCTTCTGGTAGACCACCTGGTCGAAGCCGATGCCGAAGATGTCCCTGGTAAAGCGGTCCGTCGCGACCACCTCCGGAGAGGATGCGAACGTTTCATTGCCGGGCTGGGGCTTCCAGCCCTCCCACGTGCGCCCGTCCATGCTCCGGTTCTCCCAGAGCCTGTCGTTTCCCCCCCTGGCGTACAGGGTAATGCCGCCGCCGGGCTCGACGAGCGCTCCCACCTGGCCCTGGATGAAGCCGTTCACCTCGATCCACTCCCAGCCGAGTCCGTTCCAGTGCTTCTGCCGCACCGCCCCGTTACCGTCGCGCAGAAAGACGTCGCGCGTGGACGGGGTCCTGCACACCACGGTGGGGGCTCCCGAGAACTTCTCTTTATCCACGAAGCTCCAGCCGGTCCAATTG
>DASTNU010001086.1:0-3094 GCA_035720605.1 Longimicrobium sp.
ACTTCGCGCGGCTGATCAAGATCTGCATCATCCACGACCTGGGCGAGGCGATCGGCGGGGACGTGCCGGCGCCGGAGCAGGCGCTGCGCCCCGAGGGCAAGGCAGCGGACGAGCGCCGCGACCTGCTGCAGCTGCTGGAGCCGCTCCCCGAGGCTCTCCGCGACGAGATCACGGGCCTGTGGGACGAGTACGAGGCCGCGGAGTCGCCGGAAGCGCGGCTGGCCAAGGGGCTGGACAAGCTGGAGACCATCCTGCAGCACACGCAGGGGCAGAACCCGCAGGACTTCGACTACCGCTTCAACCTCACCTACGGCCGCCGCTTCACGGCGGACCACCCCGTCCTCGCCGCCCTGCGCGCCCTGCTGGACGAGGAGACCGAGCACCGCGCGCGCGAGTCCGCACCCACTTGAGCGGTGCGTCCTCGCCATCCGGCCTCCCCTCGTCCATGCGCGCAGCGTCCCCGCCCCTGCTGTCATTCTGATCGCAGTCCCTGATCGGGTTTGAAGTGGTTTTCCTGCCTGCCCGTGCGTCCGACCCATCCAGCCAACCCTTTTGATTCGCCGGAAAACTGCCTATCGTAGGAGGGAACGCACGCCGGAGACGTCAGCCGAAAAGGAGGGTGCGATGGATTACAAGCGGATCACGCTCGCGGCGGTGGTCGCCTGGTTCGTCAACCTGATGTACGGCCTGTTCGGATGGATGGCGATGACGGGCGACCAGTTCGCCGCCAACCCGGCGGTCTACCGGTCGCAGGCGGGGGTGAACGCCAACCTTCCGCTGATGCTCGCCGGCGAGCTGCTGGCGATGTTCGTCATGGCGCTGATCTACGCACGCGGCTACGAGGGCGGCAGCGGCCTGCGCGAGGGGTTCCGGTTCGGGGTGCTGATGGCGGTGTTCATGGTGAGCTTCGCCTCCATCAGCCTGTACGCGGCGCTCAACATCGACGCCGGCAGCGCGCTGCTCGCCGCCACCCAGCTGTTCGTGCAGATGGTCATCGCCGGCACCGTCATCGGCGTGCTGTACCGCCCGGAATTCGAGCCGAAAGCACAGATCGCCGCGGCGTAATCCCGCTTCCGGGATGGAAGCTGCCTGGCCTCACGTGGAGTCGGCAGAGCCGGCAGAGGACGGAACCTCGACCTCTGACGGCTCGCCGGCTCTGCGTGAGGCCACTCCTTTCCAGCCGCCGGACAGCTACGGATTTCCGTAGTAGTACGCTCCATGCATCAGGGGCCGCCGCTCTCGGGGGGAAACGTGCTGCGCGGAGTGGCGGGATGTCAGAATCCGTAGTGGGGACGCGGGAGGTGCACGATGCCCGGCCGCGGCGGCCGGTGCTGGCGGGCATCGAGGTGCGCGAGGAGGACCTGGAGCCCACGCCGGGGCTGCACGTGGCGACGCGGGTGATCCGGGTCGCCTCCATCGTGGTGCTCCTGCTGGCCGTCTTCCAGGTCGCGCACTGGTTGCTGGACCCGCCGCCGGGCGGCGTGGGCACCGTCCTGCTGGTGAGCGACACCATTCGCCTGGTGGTGTTCTCGGCGCTGCTGTGGGCCGGCGCGGAGCTGGCGGCCATCCTCATCAAGTCGCACTACGACCTGCGCGCCACCCGCATCCTGCTGGCGCGGCAGACGTACATGATCCGGCAGATGGGGATCGCCAGCGGCGGGCTGCACGACGAGGAGCCGGCGGGGCACCGCCGGGCGGACGACGTGCCCTGAGCCGCGCCGCGGGAGGGACGCGATGCGCTCCCCACGCCGTGCGGCCCCCGCCGCCGGCCGACGCCTGACGGCCCGCCGCCTGGGCGCGGCCGTGCTGCTGGGGCTGGCGCTCGCGCTGGCGCCGCGGCTGGGCGACGGGCAGCGGCACCCGCTGCGCGGACAGCGCCTGTACGTGAACCCCGCGTCGCCGGCGCAGCGGCAGGCGGAGGCGTGGCGGCGCTCGCGGCCGGCGGACGCGGCGCACCTGCGGCGCATCGCCGAGCAGCCGCAGGCCATCTGGCTGGGCGAATGGGCGCGCGACAGCCGCGCCGAGGTGGACCGGCTGGTGACGCAGATCGAGCGCGCCGGCGCCGTCCCCGTGCTGGTGATCTACGCCATCCCCCATCGCGACTGCGGGCAGTACTCCGCCGGCGGGGCCCGCGGCGGCGACGCGTACCGGCGATGGATCCGCGGCTTTGCGCAGGGGCTGCGCAACCGCGCCGCCGTGGTGATCCTGGAGCCGGACGGCCTGGCCTCCATCGACTGCCTGCCGCTGCGCCTGCGCGACGAGCGAATGGTGCTGATGCGCGAGGCGGTGCAGCTGCTGAGCGCCTCCGGTGCGGCGGTCTACGTGGACGCGGGGAACGGCAACTGGCGGTCTGCGGACGACATGGCCCGGATGCTCCGCAACGTGGGGATCGAGCGGGCGCAGGGGTTTGCGCTCAACGTGAGCAACTTCCACGGCCTGCAGCCAAACCTGGCCTACGGCGAGCGGCTCAGCCGCCTGGTGGGGGGCAAGCACTTCGTCATCGACACCAGCCGCAACGGCCGCGGCGCCGCCGTGGAGCGCGAGTGGTGCAACGCGCGCGGGCAGGCGCTGGGGCGCGCCCCCACCACCAGCACGGGCCACCCCCTGGCCGACGCCTACCTGTGGATCAAGACCCCCGGCGAGTCCGACGGCACCTGCAACGGCGGCCCCCGCGCCGGCACCTTCTGGCCGGAATACGCCCTGGAGCTCAGCCGCAACGCCGAGGCGATCGGCAGCCTGCGCGCACGGTGAATCTCACGTCACGCGCCGGTGACTAACCCATTGCTTTGCAAGCAATTGAAGCCCCGCGCAGTTTGCGGGGCTTTCCGCTGTCGTTGCCGCGGCTTGAGCCGCCCGGGGCGAGGGGCCGGATCTGCGCTCCAGAGCCGGCCACCAGGTGCGGACGGTAGATTCCTCGGAATGACAATCTGTGGTGTTGGGCAGTTGAAGCCCCGCGCGGTTTGCGGGGCTTTCCGCTGTTCCAGCCGCGGCTTCAGCCGCCCGGGCGAGGGGCCGACCTTCACCCCTTCACCCCTTCACCCCTTCACCCCATCACCCCTTCACCCCATCACCCCATCACCCACCCCCCCCCAGC
>DASTNU010001087.1:0-4693 GCA_035720605.1 Longimicrobium sp.
ACCGGCCGTCGCGGCACGTCACAACGGACTGCGGCTGGAACCTGTCACCCGAAGCAGCGCCGTGCGCCACCGGCCGGTTCGCCTGCCGGAGAGCCGCGGCTTCTCTCCGGGCCGGCGGATCCATCATGATCGTTGCGCTCCTTTCGCTCCAATCGTACTCTCGGGAAACAATCGATACCCGGCGGCGTACACCGTCCCCGCTTCACGTCCGTGATCCAGCCTCCCTCAAGGCGCCAGCGGACGGACCGGCCCGCTCTCCCCCACCGCCGGGCCGGGACGATGCAGAACCGGATGTTGATGCGGCGCCGCATGGCTCGTAGGTTGATGGGCCTCAAGGCCATTCACGATCCACCAGCACTCGCATGCCGCCAGGCGGGGAGAGGGACAGGGCGCAGGAGCGCGAGCAGGCCGAAACGCTCCTCGTCGCCAACCTGAAGTGGGTCGAACACAGCGTCTCCTCCCTCTGCCGCCGCTACGGCCTCAGCGGCGCCGAGGCGGAGGACGTGTGCTCGTGGGTCAAGGTCAAGCTCGTCGAAGACGACTACGCCCCCTTCCGCAAGTTTCGCGGGGACAGCTCCATCCGCACCTACCTGGTGGTGGTGGTGGCGGCGCTCTTTCGCGACTACCGCGCGGGGCACTGGGGGCGGTGGCGCCCCTCCGCGGCCGCCCTGCGCGGCGGGCACCTTACCGTGCGGCTGGAAACGCTGGTGTACCGCGACGGGTGCACGCTGGACCAGGCGGCCCGCACCCTGCGGGAGGCCGGGGACACGGACCAGTCGGATGGAGAGCTCGCCAGGCTGCTCTCCACGCTCCCCGTCCGCGGTCCGCTGCGCCCGTACGAGGCGGGCGAGGACTCGCTGGAGGGGATCGACGGGGGCTCGTCCGCGGACGATCTGGTGGCCACGGACGAGGCGGAGCGGACGCGGGAGACGGTGTTCGCCGCCCTGGAGCGCGTGCTGGCGCGGCTCCCGGACGAAGACAGGCTGATCATCCGGCTGCACTACTGGAAGGGGTTGAGCGTGGCAGACGTTTCGCGCGCGCTCGGCCTGCCGCAGAAGCCGCTGTACCGGCGCATCGAGCGCATCCTGGTCCAGCTGCGGAGCGAGCTGCCGGCGGAAGGGGTGCGGCCGGAGCAGCTGCGCGACTTCATGGGCGCGCTCCCCGTGGACGCGCAGTCGGATCAGATGGACGACTCTCAAGGGGAACTGCCACCGTGATCCGCGTTTCAGGCGGAATATGGGCGTTCCGTGCCCATCCAATGGAAAAGGGCACTCACCTGGAGGGAGAGATGCGGTGACGCGACACCACATGGACCCAAACGATCTCGCGCGCTTCCTGGACCGCAGCATGTCCGAGGACGAGCATGGCCGCGCCGTGGCGCACCTGTCGGCGTCCGACGAAGACGCCGAGGTGCTTGCCGATGCGGCCTACCTGCTGCGCGAACTGGAGGCCGCGGACCCGGTGGTCGCAGACGCCACCGCGAGCGAGCCCGTGAAGGAGGACGACAGGAATACGGGCACGGATGCGAAGGTGGTGCCGTTCCGCCCGCCGTCCACGCGGGCCCCCCGCCGCGTCTCCCGGCAGTGGCTGGCGCTCGCGGCGGTGCTCGCGGGCGTGCTGCTGGTCCCCTTCGCCCTTTCGCGCCGCGGCGGCGATCTCGGCAGCCCTGGCGACTACGCGGCTCTCCTCTCGAATCGTGAGGCGGGCGTATCTGCCGAGTGGCTCGAGGATCGCCCGTGGTCGACCTCGACTACGCGAGGCGGACCCGGGGACTCAGCGACAGACAACGCACGCGCAGTGGAACTGGGGGTGCTGCACGTGGACCTGGAGGTTGCCGTTGCGGCGCGGCAGGCGGACCAGATGCAACTGCTCGGCGAGCGACTTCGGATCCTTCTGGAGGATGTTTCCGGCTCCGGGGGCGCGGTACAGCTCTATCGGGAGATCGGCCGTGATCCGGATCGCCCTGTCGCGCAGCAGGCCGAGCTCCTCCGGCAGGCCGAGGAGACCGTCGCCGTATTTCTCCAGGACGACGTGCACTACGCCCTGGGCGCCTGGGCAGAAGCCGCGCGGCTCGCCGCCCGTTCGCGCGACACGGCGTTCTTTGCCGCCAGGCCTTCTCAGGAGGCGTTGGACCGCTTCTCCAAGGCCGGAGAGTTGGCTCCGCCCGCCCGGGAGGCGGCCCAACAGGTTCGTGCCCAGCTGGAGGCGGGCGGTGCGCCCGACTGGACGCTGTTGATGCAGAAGCTGGGCACCTTGCTGGTGACGGCACACCAGCCCGTGATCGAGTAGCGCTTTCCTCTCTGGCTGCGGTCAGCCTGATCCCGGTGGTGGCTCGCCCGGCATCAGCCTGAATCTCTCCTGTCCCCCCTCACGTGATCCAATCCTCCACACCCGAGCCACACCGCACCGTTGCCCGCGAGATGATCTCCGCGGGTGAGGAGCGCTTCGAGCGCGTGCGCCGGCGCGCGGGGTTCGTGCTGGCGCCGCTGGTGTTCGCGGCGCTGCTGCTGGCGCCGCTGGACGGGCTGAAGCCGGAGGCGCACCGCCTGGCGGCGGTGATGGCGGCGGTGGTGGTCCTGTGGATCACCGAGGCGCTGCCGATGCCCGTCACGGCGCTGCTGGGCGCGGCGGCGTGCGTGGTGCTGCGCGTGGCGCCGGCGAAGGAGGTGTTCGCGCCCTACGCGGACCCGCTCATCTTTCTCTTCATCGGCTCGTTCATCATCGCACGGGCCATCTTTCTCCACGGGCTGGACCGCCGCGTGGCCTTCGCGGTGCTCGCTATGCGCTGGATCGGCGGGCGGCCGTCGCGGGTGCTGCTGGCGTTCGGCGCGGTGACGGCCACGCTCAGCGCCTGGATGTCGAACACGGCCACCACGGCCATGATGTTCGGCATCGGCATGTCCATCCTGTCGGTGATGACGGCGGCGGGGGGCACCGGCGCGCCGGCCATCGACCCGCGCTACGCCACGGGGCTGATGCTGATGACCTCGTTCGCCGCCTCCATCGGGGGGCTGGCGACGCCGGTGGGCACGCCGCCCAACGTCATCGGCATCGGCTTCATCCGCGGGCTGGTGAACGAGGAGATCACCTTCTTCGAGTGGATGGCGGTCGGCGTGCCGGTGGTGGTGCTGCTCTTCATCTGTCTCTACCTGTACCTGAACGCGCTCTCGCCGGCCGGGGTGCGCACCCTGGGCGAAGGCGCGGAGATGATTCGCCGCGAGCGGGCGGCGCTGGGGCCGTGGACGCGCGGCCAGCGCTCCGTGGCGATCGCCTTCGTGGTGACGGCGGTGCTGTGGATCACCCCCGGGTTGTTCGCGCTGACGTTGGGGGAGACGAGCCCGCTCTACCGCGAGATGTCGGCGCGGGTGCCGGAGAGCGCGGCGGCGCTGCTGGGCGCGCTCCTCCTCTTCCTCCTCCCCGGCGACCGCGGGGCGCGCGCGATCACCTGGGAAGAGGCGGCGCGCATCGACTGGGGGGTGATCCTGCTGTACGGGGGCGGGTTCGCGCTGGGCGTGCTCTCGTTCCAGACGGGGCTGGCGGAAGGCGTGGGGCGGGGGCTGACGGGGCTGCTCCCCGTGCACGGCGAGCTCGGGCTGCTCTTCGCCTCGGTGCTGGTGGCGGTGCTGGTCTCGGAGACCACGTCCAACACGGCGTCGGCCAACATGGTGGTGCCGGTGGTGATCTCCATCGCGGTGGCGCAGGGGGTGGACCCGTTCATCCCCGCGCTGGGCGCGACGATGGCGGCCAGCCTGGGCTTCATGCTCCCCGTTTCCACGCCGTGCAACGCGATCGTCTACGGCTCCGGCTACATCCCGCTGATGCGGATGGTGCGCTACGGCCTGATCCTGGACGTGATCGGCATCGTCGTCATCACCGGCGCCGTCTGGCTGCTGGCCCCGCTGGTACGCTAGAAGCGGCGTGGCTTCGCGCGCGCCGCGCCTTCCGCCTGCGCCGCGCCGCTCAGGCGCATGATCCGCTTCCTGTCGCCGCGGTCGAGCACGTCGTCCTTGGCCGCGAGCAGAATCCCCCGCAGCATCTCCGCGTCGGTCCGGATCCCCGCCTTGCGTGCCTGCTCCCGTGCCTCCGCCAGCAGTCCCTCCGGCGCGCGCAGCGAGATGCGCGCCCGCGCCGGTGCCTGCGCCAGCTCCGAGCTCGCGAGCTGCCGCACGCGCTCCGCCAGCGCCTCGTCCCTCGCAAGCTCGCGCAGGTAGAAGCGCAGCAGGCCGGCCCGGAACGTCTGCACGGGTACCTCGAACCGGTCCGCGATCAGGTGGATCACGTCCTCCAGGTGCGTAGGGATGCGCGCCTCCAGCGACTCGTCCTTGCGAGCCCGCCGAAACTCGAGCAGCCGCACGCTGGACTGGTGTGGGATGGTGACGATGTTGTCGCAAACGTCACAAACGTCGACCAGCACGCCAGGGACGTCGATGCCACTTTTTTCCAGGCGATAGGTACGGACCCGGAAGGTGCTGCTCACGAGCGTCTTGCAATGCCAGCACACTGCTTCCGATTTCTCCCCTTCAACGAAAAGATGCGTCTTTACCGGTGAACGCTTATGAACACCGCCACGTTGGAGCGGAGGTAGACCTTTATGTACCATCGTTCATCCCGCAGTTCGGGTTTGAAGATGTGGCAGAACAAGTCTGCGTCCGAGTGATGTTGGCTGCTTTCGTACTGATTGCCCGAACACCGG
>DASTNU010001088.1:0-19441 GCA_035720605.1 Longimicrobium sp.
GCGTTAGTGCGTTAGTGCGTTAGTGCGTTAGTGCGTTAGTGCGTTAGTGCGTTAGTGCGTTAGTGCGTTAGTGATCGTGAACGAAAGCTGTCGATGGCGATCGATCAAAGGACGATGACGCAGGGGATCGTGGCCACCGCCGCGGCGGCCGCGGGAGTGGCGGCGGTGCTCGCCGTCCTCCGCGGCGGGCCGGGCGCGGCGGAGGCGTGGGTGCCGTCTCCGGCGGCGAAAGCGGCAGCCGCGGCGCCGCAGCGGCAGGAGGGGCGGATGGTCGCCGTCACCTTCGACGACCTGCCGGCCGTCGCGCAGCGGGACGGGTCGGTGGCCACGCACGAGCGGATCACGGAGCGCCTGCTGCGCGCGGTCGCGCAGCACCGGGTGCCGGCGATCGGGTTCGTGAACGAGGACAAGCTGGCGACGGACGGGCGGGTGGACGAGCGGCGGGTGGCGCTGCTGCGGCGCTGGGTGGAGGCGGGGCTGGAGCTGGGGAACCACGCGTACTCGCATCCCGACCTCCACACCACGCCCGTCGACGCGTACATCGCCGACGTGGCGCGCGGCGACAGCGTGACGCGGCTGGTGATGCAGGCGGCGGGGCGGCGGCCGCGCTTCTTCCGGCATCCCTTCCTGCACGCCGGGCGCAGCCTGGAAGACCGGCGGCGGTTCGAGGGCTTCCTGGCGGAACGCGGCTACCGGGTCGCTCCGGTGACCATCGACAACTACGACTACCTCTTCGCCGCCGCGTACGACCGGGCGCCGGACGACGCGACCCGCAGTCGTCTGGTTGACGAATACGTGCGGTACATGGAGGCGGTGACGGCGTACTACGAGCAGCAGGCCACGGCGCTCTTCGGGCGGGAGATCCCGCAGGTGCTGCTGCTGCACGCCAACAACATCAACGCCGACCACTTCGGCCGGCTGGCGGAGATGTACCGGCGGCGCGGCTACGCCTTCATCCAGCTGGAGGCGGCGCTGGAGGACCCGGCCTACGCGTCCAAGGACACGTATACCGGCCCGGCGGGGATCACCTGGATCCACCGCTGGGCGCTCACGCAGGGCAAGCGCGGCGCCTTCTTCGCCGGCGAGCCCACGGTGCCGGAATGGGTGGAGACGCTCTCGCGGCGGTGAGCCGCCTCAGGCTTCCGCCCGGACGTAGCGCCTGAAGACGCGGTGCCGCGGCTACAACTTCCCGCTGGCCGCCTTCGCGGACAAAGGGCGGGAAGGATCCTGCACGTACCGTTGCTCCCGAGGAAAGCCCCCGCGGTCGATGCGCCGCGGGGGCTTCGTGTCGTCAGCCGCTTTACCGTCGTGGTCGGTTCTGGGCTGGGCTGCCGGGGTTTGTCTGCCCACCCGCCGCGGGAGTGCCGGAGGAGGTGGGCGCGGCCTCGGCGGGGGCGTTCTGGCCGGGCTGCACGCGCGAGGCGGCATCCGTCGGATCCGGCTGGCCGGCCCTGGCGGCCTGCGCGGCGGCGGGGTCGGTCACGTCGCCGCGGGCCTGCTGGGCGGCCTTGTCGCGCGCGGCGCGCACCCCCTCGCGCTCGAAGCGCTGCAGCCACGCCATCACGTCCGCCGGCGGCGTGTAGCCGTCCTTCCCGCGCGGCTGTGCCTCGCCCGTCTCCAGCCCGGCCACGATGTGGTCGTAGTTGCTCCCCGGGTGCCAGAGGACCCAGTCCTCCAGCCCCACGTCGTACACACCCTGCTTCTGCTGGCGAACCTGCTCCGGCCCGTACTTCTGGTGGTTGCGCCCCAGCCAGGGCGCGCTGAACGCCTGCAGCCAGGGGATCACGCGGGCCGGCCGCACCCCCGCGTCGCGCAGCTGGTCGGTGCGCCAGCGCGCCATCCCCGCGGACTTGTACAGCACCTCGTACGGCATCAGGTCCGGCCGCTGCACCCCGGGCAGGTGCGTGGAGAAGTAGTGCGACGGGTACATCATCGGCAGCACGTGGTCGGCGATGGCGCTGATGGTCTCCCACTGCTGGCCGATGTTCACGTCGCCGCCCTCGTTGGGCGACAGGCCGAAGACGTCCGCCGTGACGGTGACGCCCAGCGGGTGCAGCCGGCGTCGTGCCTCCAGCAGGAACGCGGCGATGGCGTCCGTCCTGTCGCCGCGGGCGCGCGGGTGCACCTGCGTGGGCAGGCTGCGGTACGGCTCCGCGAAGCGCACGTAGTCGAACTGGATCTCGTCGAACCCCAGCCGCGCCACCTCTTCGGCGATGTCGAGGTTGTAGTCCCACACCCGCTCGTCCCAGGGGCTCACCCAGGTGTTGCCGGCCTTGTCCACCCACAGCCCTCCGCTGGGATTGCGGACGGACCAGTCCGGCTGCGCCTTGGAGAGGACGGGGTCCTTGAAGACGACGATGCGGGCGATGAGGTAGATGTCGTGCGCCTTGAGCGAATCGATGAACGCGCGCGGGTTGCGGATGGTGATCTCGGTATCCGCCGTCAGGTCGTTCTGCATCTGCAGCTCGCTGACGTAGTGGATGCCGCGCTCGTCCTTCATGTCGATGACGAAGGCGTTGATCTCCGTCTGGTCGGCGATCTCGACGAGGCGCCTGCGGTGCGTGCCGGAGCCTGCCTTGTAGGCGTTGACGTACAGCCCGCGGATGATGGGCGGCGCCTCCTCGCGCGGCGACCGCGCGGCGGGCTGCGTGGCTTTCGTGCTGTCACCGGCCACGGCCTGGGCGCTGTCGCCGGCGGCGTCGCCGGCCTTTTCCCCGTCCGCGCCGCCGCACGCGGCCAGCAGCGCGGCGAGCGCAGCCGCCGTCAGGCGGCGGATGGATACGATGGACATTCCGGCTCTGTGTGGTTTGTGCGATGGGTTCCCGCCGAGTCGCGCGGGGAATCTCGCGCGTGCCGGTGCGCGGCGGCAAGGATCGCGCCCTGTTTGGTGAAAGGGTGAAAGGGTGAAAGGGTGAAAGGGTGAAAGGGTGAAAGGGTGAAAGGGTGACGGTGGAGTCCGCGCAGGCGGACTTCGTGACTTTCCAGCAGCGGTTTCAACCGCCGGGCGCGGGACCGGCCGCCGTGCTGGTCGATCCGTCCCCCCGTGTACGGCGAACGAGGCGGCGCACCCAATGGCACGCCGTGGAGTCCGCGCAGGCGGACTTCGTGACTTTCCAGCAACGGTTTCAACCGCCGGGCGCGAGGCCGGCCGCCGTGCTGGTCGATCCGTCCGCCCGTGTACGGCGAACGGGGCGGCGCACCCAATGGTACGCCGCCCCGTCACTCCATCACCCTGTCACCCCGTCACCTTGTCACCCCCTCACCTTGTCACCCCCTCACCTTGTCACCCCCTCACCTCACCGCCCTCCCGCCGTCCAGACGTTGTTCCGGCGATTGGCGTCGGGGAAGTACGCCTCCGGGTCCAGCTCCACGCGGGTTACCGTGCCGGTCACCGGGATGGTCACCGTGACGGCGCGGGTGGAGGGGCTCAGCCATCGCTCGATCGGGATGGTGTGCGTGACGGTCTGGCCGCCGGAGGTGGTCACCACGATGTCCGTGGGGCCGGGAACCTGGCCCACGTCGCGTACGGTCACCTGCACGCCGCCCGCGGAAGGCGTCACGTTCCCGATCGACTGGTCGAAGGTGACGGTGCGGTACCAGAACGGGTAGAAGAACCAGTCCAGGTCGCGCCCCGACACCCGCTCCATGGTGTTGAAGAAGTCCCACGGATACGGGTGCTTGAACTGCCACTCGCGCGAGTACGTCCGCATCCCCTGCCAGAAGACGGAATCCCCCAGCGCCCGCTGCAGTGAGCGCAGCAGCGTCCCGGGCTTGAAGTACGCCGACACGCCCCACGCCTCGCCGAACACCAGGTCGATGTGCCGCGTCAGCGGCGCCTCGCCCTTGTCGCCGGCGATGCTCAGGTAGGTTTCGCGCGGCGTCTCCCAGGGATCGTGGTCCGGGAAGAAGTCGCCGACGGCGGTGCCTTCCAGGAAGGTGGTGAAGCCCTCGTCCATCCAGGCGAACGCGGCCTCGTCCTGCCCCACCATCATCGGGTACCACTCGTGCCCGATCTCGTGCGCGATCACCTCGTACAGCTCCAGCCGCCCGTTGGGCTTGCCGATGAAGACGAGCATCGGGTACTCCATCCCGTAGATCGGCCCTTCACTGACCGTCAGCTGCGGATACGCGTACGGCACCAGCTCGGCGCTGATGTGCTCCACCGCGTGCTCGCCGAAGAGCGCCGACTCGTCCCAGTTGGGGGCGCCGGGGCGGTAGAGCGAGTGGATGACGGCCGGGCCGCGCCCGGGGATCTGCGCCAGGCGCGCATCCCACGCATAGCGGTTGCTGGTGACCCAGGCGAAGTCGCGTACGTCCTGCGCGCTGAAGCGCCAGGTGACGCGGCCGTTCTCGCCCGGCGTGGTGGCGCCGTTCCCCCCGATCTCGCCGCGCGGCAGCACGTGCACCGTGCTGTCCGCGTTCGCCACCGAGGCCAGGCGCTGCCGCACCTCGGGGCGCAGGATCTGGTCGGCGTTGTCCAGCGTTCCCGTGGCGCCGACCGTCCAGCCGGCGGGCAGGGTGAGCGACACGTCGAAGTCGCCGTACTCCAGGTAGAACTCTCCCTGGCCGCGGTAGGGGGTCCCGTCCATCCCGGCCACGTCGTCGTAGACGGCGATCTGCGGATACCACTGCGCCACCTGGAACACGCGCCCGCCCAGCGCGTCCTCGTACCCGGTGCGCGGCGCCTGCCCGGGCGGCACGCGGAAGTTCCAGTCCACCTCGAACACCGCGCTGTCGCCCGCCGCGATGGGCGCGGGGAGCAGCAGGCGCGACAGCGTGCCGGTGGTGAGGTAGCCCACGGAGGGGCGGCTCTCGCGCTGGTTCGCCTCGTACTGCTGCTGTGTGAGCTCACCGATCGCCGTGCCGTTGTAGGTGAGGCGCGTGAGGGTGA
This sequence comes from Longimicrobium sp., assembly GCA_035720605.1. Classification (GTDB taxonomy): domain Bacteria; phylum Gemmatimonadota; class Gemmatimonadetes; order Longimicrobiales; family Longimicrobiaceae; genus Longimicrobium. Next base: position 4,892 of record DASTNU010001088.1, read on the forward strand.
CGCCGCCGGTGTTCACCGGGCTGTTGGGGCCGGTGAACTCGCGGGTGAACAGGTTCTGGTAGAGGTTGAAGACCACCTGCCGCAGCGCGTTGGGCGAGCGGTTGTGGTAGACGATGCGCTCGGTGCCGGTGATGCGCCGCGATTCGGGCTCCAGCTCGGCGGTGATGGAGTAGCGCACGCGCTGCTGCCAGTAGCGCGGCCCGGGGGCGCCGGTGGCGCTGCGGGTGTTGTTGCGCAGCGCCGCGGTGTAGTCCTCGGGCGGCTCCACCGGGCGCAGGTAGGGGCGTCCCGCCGTGTCCAGCGCGGCGCCCTGCGGCAGCGGGGCAATGATGGGCTCGCCCGCGGGGGCGCACGCGCCCAGGATGAGCACGGCCAGCAGGGCCGTGCGCTGCAGGTAGTTGGACAACGGTGTTTCTCCCGGTCTGGTGTGCGGGACGGCAAACGGCGCAAAGGTCCGTCAAAACTCTTGCCAGCGCGGACGCCGCGCTCGCGTGCATGCGGCGCAGTGCAACGCGCGGGCGCACGCGTTCGTGACGTATGAGAGACACGCGACGGCGGGCGGTGCCCCTACGGTGACGGGGTGATGGAGTGATGAGGTCGACGGGTGAACGGGTGAACGGGATGATGTTGCGCGGGAGCGGGCCGCCCCCTCCCCGGCCCTCCCCGCAAGCTGCACGGGACAGGGAGGACGGCACCGGCCCACGCCACGCAACCGAAGTTCCACCTCCCCCAGGTTTTTGGGGGAGGTGGGCGAGTAATGCGAGCCCGGAGGGGGGCATCCCGCGCTCCGAATCATCCATTGCTGCACGAACCGCAGTTCTCCCCTCTCCGCACGGCAGTTTTGTGCGGGGAGGGGCCGGGGGAGGGGCCCTACGGCAGGTGCGCCCGCAGCAGCTCGGTCACGCCCTCGGGGTTGTCGGTGTTGATCCAGTGGCCGCCCTCGAGCCCGTGCAGGAACACGCGGCCGTTCGCCGTCCCCGCCATCTCCACCCGGCGCTCCGCCTCCTCGTCCAGCGAGCTGCTCTGCGTCGCCTTGACGACGTGGATCTCCACCTCCGCCGGCGGATGCACCAGCACCTCCCACAGGTCCGTGCGAAAGTAGTCGCGCAGCATCTCCTCCATCACGTCCCAGTCGATGCGCCAGCGGTAGCGCCCCTCCGCCGGCTCCAGGTTGATGGTGAGCCACTGCGCCAGCCCCTCGTCGTAGCCGGCGGCCTTGATCGCCTCCACGGCCTCCGCGCGCGTGGCGAACTCGGTTGGAAGGGCGCGTACGACCTCGATGATGCGCCACGCGCTCCCCTCCGGCTCGCGCACCGCCAGGGTGGAATCCATCACCCACACCTGGCGCAGCTCCTGGCCGTGGTGCTGCGCGTAGACGAGCGCCACCTTGCCGCCGAACGAGTGCCCCATCACCGCGGCGGCGTGAAAGTCCAGGTGCTCCACCAGGCGGTCCACGTCCGCGGCGCTGGCCGCCAGCGTGTGCGGCGGCGCGAAGCCGCGCGACTGGCCGTGGTTGCGCAGGTCCACCAGCAGCACCCCCCACTCCGGCCGCGCCTCCGCCAGCCGCCGCGCGATGGTGCCCCAGTTGCGCCCGCTGCCGTAGATGCCGTGCAGCATCAGCAGCCACAGCTTGGGCTCGGCGTCTTTCGCGACCACGCGGGTGTGGTGGAGGATCGGCTGCTCGGTCATCGTCGTTCCGGTTCCGCTGAGGAGGAGCGTTCGGGGCGGATTGTAGCGCACGGGCGCTCGTCACGCGACCGGCCGAGCTGGCCCTTGATGCGCGAGGGTAATTTCGCGCTAGGTGGGCAAGCCCCTCGCCTGAGCGGCTGAAGCCGCCGCAACGACAGCGGAAAGCCCCGCAAACTGCGCGGGGCTTCAACGGCTCAGGGCGCCTCTGTGCACGGTGGCGGCGAGCGGCAGGATCGGCTGGTGTGAAGTATACACCCCCTCCCGCGCCGTTTGCGGGAGGGGGTGGACGAGCCTCGGCGAGGCCGGGGGAGGCCCCTTGACAGTGGATCCGCATCCATTTATCTTAGTTCTGTAATTCTTACGACAAGGATAACGCGATGGCGGACGATGCGAGCGCGGAGCAGACGGAACGGGCGCTGAAGCTGTGGGTGGTGCTGGCGCGGGCCCACGCGGCCGTGCAGGAGCACTCCCTGGCCGACATCGCCCGCCACGGGCTCACGCCGGCGGAGTTCGCCGTGCTGGAGGTGCTGCACCACAAGGGTCCGCTGCTGCTGGGCGAGGTGCAGCGCAAGATCCTGGTCACCAGCGGCGGCGTTACGTACCTGGTCGATCGCCTGGAGGCCAAGGGGCTGGCGGAGCGCCGCCGGTGCCCCACCGACCGCCGCGCGTACTACGCGGCGCTCACCCCGGCCGGCGAGGCGCTGATCGCCGAGATCTTTCCCGGCCACGCGCAGGCGGTGCGCCGCGCGCTGGGCGGGCTGGACGAGGCGGAGAAGGACGAGGCGATCCGCCTGCTGCGCGCTCTCGGCCGGTACGCCGCGGAGCTGGACACGAAGGGCGAGTAGCGTTTTCGTACGGCCATTTATCTTAGTCCTTTAAATCAAACTGCTACACCAAATGCGGCGGCAGGACAGGGCCCACGGCCGCCGCAGCCGGGTGACGGGGCCAGAGAAAACCAACACGAACGGAGACAGGGACGATGAGCATCGCGACCGAGACCACCACGACCACCTGGCAGATCGACCCGGCGCACACCACGGTCGAGTTCTCGCTGAAGCACCTGATGATCAGCACCGTGCGCGGCCACTTCGGCGCGGTGAGCGGCACCATCGTGCTGGACGAGGCCCACCCGGCGTTGTCGTCGGCGACGGCGGAGATCGACGTCACCAGCATCGACACGCGCCAGGAGCAGCGCGACGCGCACCTGCGCTCGCCGGACTTCTTCGACGTGGAGGTGTTCCCCAGGATCACCTTCCGGAGCACCCGCATCGAGGCGCTGGGCGGCGGGCGCTACGACGTGCACGGCGAGCTCACCATCCGCGACGTGACCCGCGAAGTGGTGCTGCAGACCACGGACGAGGGCCGCGGCGGCGACCCGTGGGGCGGCGAGCGCGCGGCGTTCAGCGCCACGACCAGGATCGACCGGCGCGACTACGGCCTGACCTGGAACCAGGCGCTGGAGACCGGCGGCGTGCTGGTGGGCAACGACATCAAGATCACGCTGGAGGTGCAGGCCGTGAAGGCGGCCTGACCCTCGACCGGCAGCAACCTTGCGGCGCCCCTTTCCGATTCCGCTTCGGGGAGGGGCGCCCCTTCGGGAGAGGAGGAGGGGATGGAGTTGACGACGGCGGGCATCCACCACGTGACCCTGGTCTCGGCGGACCTGCGCCGCACGCTGGCGCTGTACTGCGACGTGCTGGGGCTGCGGGTGGCGGGAGAGGAGATGGGCGAGGGTGAGGCCGCCGCGCGCCACCTGTACCTCGGGGACGATGCGGGGCGGCCAGGGACGCTGCTGACCTTCCTCGAATGGCCGGACGCGGGGCGCGGCCGGCCGGGGATCGGCGGGGTGCACCACACGGCGTTCGGCGTGGCGACGGAAGAGGCGCTGCTGAAGTGGAAGCGTCGGCTGACGGACCACGGCGTCCACGCCAGCGGCCCGTACGACCGCGGCTACTTCACCAGCCTGTACTTCCGCGACGGGGACGGGCAGATCATGGAGATCGCGACGGCGGGGCCGGGCTACGCCATCGACGAGGCGGCGGACGCGCTGGGGCGGGAGCTGAAGCTGCCGCCCGAGCGCATCGTGCGCGGACACCGCGACGAGGCGGCCATCGCGGCGCTCACCTGGCCGGAGCCGGTGCCGCACATCACCCCCGGCATGGCGCTGGAGGGCATCCACCACGTGAGCGGGATCACGGACGACCTGGGGCGCGCGGGCGAGTTCCTGGACGCGGCGCTGGGGCTGCGGCTGGTGAAGATGACCACCAACCGGGACGATCCCAACCAGCTGCACTACTTCTGGGCGGGCTACGACGGATCGGCGATCGCCCCGCACAGCTCGTACACGCTGTTCGGCTGGCCGGGGGCGTGGAACCGCGCGCGCGACGGCGTTGGCCAGACCAACCGCATCGCCTTCCGCGCGCGCGACGAGGAGGAGCAGCGCGCGTTCCGCGACCGCCTGCTGTCGCTGCAGGTGCCCACGTCCGAGGTGACCGACCGGAAGTGGTTCAGGAGCCTCTACTTCCGCGCGCCGGACGGCCAGCTGATGGAGATCGCGACGGACGGGCCGGGGTTCGGCGAGGGGTGAGGACGGTGCCTGCCTGAGCGGCTGAAGCCGCCGCAACGACTGTGGAAAGCCCCGCAAACTGCGCGGGGCTTCAACTGCGCGACGATGCCGCGGCTACAGTCCGCGCAGGCGGACTTCGTGATGTTGCAGCAGCGGTTTCAACCGCCGGGCGAGGGGCGAGCGAGACCGGTAGGTGCTGATCCCGCCAGCTCTTTCCCCGAGCGGCTGAAGCCGCCGGCCGCCGCAACGACTGCGGAAAGCCCCGCAAACTGCGCGGGGCTTCAACTGCTCGGGCGCCGCCTCCGTGTACGTCACTCGGCGGGACACCACGCGCGGCTCGGCAACTTCGCCGAGCCTCTTCAACGGGAGAGGGAAGATGAAGATCGCACATCACACCGCACCCTCGACGGGCAGCCGGAAGAGGCGGGCGGCGTTGCGCCACATCAGCCCCTCGCGCTCCTCGTCCGTCATCTCCAGCCGCCCGGCGAAGCGCAGGTAGCTGCCGACGTCGGTGATGGGCCAGTCCGTGCCGAACATCAGCTTGTCGGGACGGTCGAGGAAGGCGATCACGTCGTTCACGCAGCGCAGGGCGAACCGCTCGTAGCGCGGCTGGAACTCGCCTACGGTCAGGCCGCAGATGTCGCCCATCACGTTCTCGTTCTTGTAGATGACCTCCATGGCGTCCGCGAACCACGGGTTGCCCAGGTGGCAGATGACGAAGGTCACCTCGCGGAAGTCGACCGCGACGTCGTCCACCTCCAGCGGGTGTGCGTACCGGACCTTCCCGGCGGGATTGAAGATGTCGCCGGTGTGGATCATCACGGGGACGCGGAACTCGGCCGCGAGCTCGTAGACGGGGCGGAGCGCGGCGTCGCCCGGGCGGAAGGGCTGGTAGCCGGGATACAGCTTGAGGCCCAGGACGCGCCCCGCCTGCAGGTGGCCGCGGACGTCGTCCAGCTGTTCCGTCCCCAGGGTGGGAACGTCGATGCCGGCGACGACGTGGAGGCGCGGATCGCCCGCGACCTGCGCGAGCGTTTCCTCCACCGTGGAGCGCTCCTCCTCGTTGCCCGTGTACGAGGTGAGCACCAGCGCGTGGTCGATGCCGTGCGCGTCCATCTGCGCCCGGAGCGCCGCGTGGCGCCCGGCGAGGGTGGGCGGCTCGCCGGGGGTATAGCGGTTCAGGTGGGTGTGGCAGTCGATGATCAAGGGTGATTGCGGGCAAAGTGCGGATGGGATGGATGGGGTACTGCGACTGGCTTCCGGGCAGGGAAGCTTTTCCCCCACGGCCCGCTGCGCGGGAGGCCCTCTCCCCCGCCCGGCCTTTCGCTCGTTCCTCGCGACGGCGGGCGACCCCTCCCCCAACTTCGGGGGAGGGGTGGTGCGGCAGGCTCCTCGCGTTGCGACGGACTCCCAGGCTGGGACAGTAGATCCTTCGGTCGGCGCTACGGATCCGGGCGCGGGACACCTCCGCGCGGCGCCTTCCTCAGGATGACACGGCAACCTATTCCCTAGTCCCTATTCCCTCTCCCGAAGCGATCGCCTTGAGCGCGGCGGTGGTCTGGGCGGCCTGCGCGGCCATGTTGTGGAACAGGAAGCCCTGGGTGAAATGCACGCCCAGCCGCCGCACCGTCTCGTACTCCTCCTCGCGCTCCACCCCCTCGGCGATGACCTTGATGTCGTGCTCGTTGGCGAACTGCACCATGGTCTCCACCAGGTTCTGCTTCATGAAGTTGGCGTCGATGCCGCTGATGAGCGAAATGTCGAGCTTGATGAAGTCCGGCTCCAGGTTGGCGATGCTTCCCAGCCCCGCATAGCCGGACCCCGCGTCGTCCACGGCGAAGCGGAAGCCGCGGTCGCGGAACTCCTTCAGGTACCCCTGGAAGGTGGGGTAGTCGGTGATGGCCGTGCGCTCGGTGATCTCCAGCACGATGCGGCCCGGCTCGTCCACCCCCAGGTCGTCCAGGTCCAGGTAGCGGAAGGTGGGGTCGCGAAAGTCGTGCGGGTCGATGTTGATGAAGAGCAGGTGCTCCGGCGCCAGCTGGTGGTTCATCCCCTCGATGGCCTTGCGCCGGCACAGCCGCGACAGCTCCCAGATCAGGTTGGCTTCCTCCGCCACGCCGAACAGCACCTCGGGCGAGCGCAGCGCACGGTGCACCCCGCGGGCCAGCGCCTCGTAGCCGAACACCTCGCGCGTCTCGGTCACCACGATGGGGTGGTAGACGATGTAGACGGCGCCCTGGCGCAGCGTCTCCTTGAGGTCCGCCACCTTGCGCGCCCGCTCGCGGCTTTCCACGCTGCGCGCCGCGTGCGCCGCCTCGCGGATGCCGCGGTAGATGATGCGCTCCGTGCGGATCTTGGGATTGCGGAAGAGGGTGACGGAGCCCACGTAGATCTCGAAGAGCCCCGCGATGTCCTCGCCGTGCTCGCTTTCCAGCCGCGCGCGCACGTCGGTCTCCAGCGAGGTCGCCATCTCGTTGATCTTGCGCTCGGTGTCGCCCTCCGCGATGTCGGCGATGTCGGCGAAGAAGATGAAGTCGTCGTCGCCGGTGTGCGACACCATCATGGCGTTGTCGCCGTCGTAGCGCGCGTAGAAGTCGCGCACGGCCGTGGCGGTGGTCTGCAGCACCTCGTCCAGCTTTTCCCAGCCGTAGATCTCCTCCAGCTTGCTGTAGCGCACGAACTCGATGTACAGCAGGGTGAGCCGGCCGCGCTGGTCCAGCATCTCGCGGCCCCGCTCGATCATCACCGGCAGGGTGGGAAAGCCCGTGAAGCGGTCGTAGAGCAGCTCCTCGTAGCGCAGGTGGTCCGCGGCCTCGTGCCGGGCGCGGGCGGGGGCGGCGCCGCGCAGGCGCTCGCACGCGCCCTCTATGCGCGCGGCGATCTCCGCCTCGCCGGCGTCCAGCAGGACCCACTCCCCGACGCCCTCGCGGATGGCCTGGCGCGCCTCGTCGGTGCTGGCGCACGCGGCCACGACGGCGATGCCGCGGGTGCCCGCTTCGCCCCGGGTGGCCTCCAGCAGGCCGCGGCGCATCTGCACCAGCGCCACGTCGGGGTGAGTGCGCAGCAGGGAGAAGAACTGGTCGTCGTGCGCGGCGGAGCCCTTTTCGGCCGGCTGCACCAGCACGAGCTCCGCGCCGAGCGCCGCGGCGGCTCCCTCCAGTCGGGCGCGGAAGCCCTCGTCCGCGGCGTATCCCACGATCCTCACGCCTGGCTGCCCCGGGCGGCGAGGTTGCGGGTGACCTTTTCCATCAGCTCCTTGAAGTCCACGGGCTTGACCACGTAGTCGTCGGCGCGGGAGCGCAGCCCCTCCATCTTGTCCTCGAAGCCGCCCTTGGCGGTCACCATCACCACCTTGGTGTCGCCCAGCTGCGGGTGCTGCTTGATGACGCGGCACACCTCCCAGCCGTCCATGCCGGGCATCATCACGTCCAGCAGCACCAGGTCCGGCCGCACCTCTTCCATGCGGGCCAGCGCGGTGCGCCCGTCGCGGGCTTCGGCCACGGTAAACCCGCGCGATTCCAGGAACGCGCGCAGGATCTCCACGTTGTCGCTGTTGTCGTCCACCACGAGAATGGTGGCGCTGGTGTCTGATGCGGACACGGCCCCTGACTCTGCGTTCGTCGCTCCCAACCCCTCCCCGGTCAGGCGTGTTGCGCGGCAAGAAGCAGGCCCGGCCGCGGGCAAGTGGTTGATGGATGGATGTTTACGCCGCGTGTTTTCCGCAATCGCGTACCGGCGGCTTTCCGCGGCGAACGAATGCTCCCACGGGCGCGGCGGGGCGCGATGGCGTCATCGCCGGATTCGGATCCGGAGCGTTGTCTTCCTGAGAGGATGTTCCTGAACCTCGCGCCGGTGACGGTCTTCCTGCGGGGAGGCGCCACACGTAACTTCAGCGTGCACGTTACTTTGGCGCCGGCCAAAGGATCTCGCCGGCAGAACCGCGGGGCTGGATTTCTGCTGCCGAGCCTGCCCCTCGATCACGGAGAGCAGGATCCGCCCCGGCTGAAACGACGACACCCGGCGAGCGTGCTCGCCGGGTGTCCGTCATTCTGCCGCAACCACCGGTGCGCTACGGATACAGCGCGTTGATGGTGGTGATGTCGGTGGCGCCCAGGCCCACGCGCTGGCCCATCAGGTGGTCCAGGCCGCGGAGCGAGCGGATGGTGGGCTGCCCGTTCTTGCTGAATGCAGTGGGGCCGTAGTGCATGACGGACCCCTCGGCGTATTCGAAGAGGTCGGAGTAACCCGTGCACTGCGCGTCGAAGTTGTAGGCGGCACCCTGCTGGATGTTCTGGTACAGGATCTCCACGTATGCGCCGCGGTCGCAGCGGCTCTGCTCGTGGTGCATGCCCAGCGCGTGGCTCAGCTCGTGGACGGCCGCGCCAAAGCCGCACCACCGCCCGATCTCCACCTGCTGTGCGCCGCCCTGGCGCCCCACCCACGACGAGCAGCCGCTGCCGGCCACCACGTTGATGTAGTCCGCCTGGCTGGTGCGCGCCACGAAGTCCACGTTCCCGGTCAGGGCCTCGATGTGCGCCATCGCGTCCAGCACCTTCTGCTTGTCCGGCAGGTTCTTCGCGAGCACGTAGGGCACCACCGCGGCGGGCCAGCGGTAGCTGGTGCCGTCCACCACCACGCCCAGGCGCGGCCCGCCGCGTCCCATCCGCTCCAGCCCCTCGCGCGTCGCCGGGATCCGGTCCGCCTCGCCGATGACGATGTCGCCCTCCACGATGGCCAGCTCGCCCTGCACCTCGAAGGTGATCTCCCGGGGTGCGCCGTCCGGACCCAGGACCCAGCCCGTGCGCAGCTCGCCCCGCGTCAGATAGCCCTCGGTCTGCGTGGGCGAGGGAACGGCGGGCGTGCCCACCCCGTCGTCTCCGCACGCGGCCAGCAGGGAGAGCACGGCGAGGGATAGCAGGTGGCCAGGACGGGGCATGACATCCTCCTCGAGTGTGGATGGGATCGGGAAAAGCGGGACCGGTGGCGCCGGAGGGATGGTGGATGTGACGAAGTATAGGCTGACACGACGCCGCGTACAATAAAACCGGCGGATTGGGGATCGCTGTTAACTGGATGCGCACGATGGCGCTGGTGATCCGGTCCGGCCCTTGCTCCGTCCCGAATCCGCCACGGACGCGCAAAAGGAGGCAGGGTAGATGATCCGGTACGGGCCGGCGGGGTTCCAGTACAAGGACTGGGAGGGCGTGGTCTATCCGGCTGCCAGGCCGAAGGGGTTCGATCCGCTCGCGTATCTCGCAGGCTACTTCGACACCATCGAGATCAACTCCACCTTCTACGGCCCCGCGACCCCGAAGACGGTGCAGAGCTGGCTGCGGCGGGTGGAGCACAACCCCGAGTTCCGCTTCGCGATGAAGCTGTACCAGCGCTTCACGCACCAGCGTAAGACCACGTGGACGAAGGACGAGGTGCAGGAGGTGCGCGCGGGGTTCGATCCCATGCTGGAGAGCGGCAGGCTGGGCGCGGTGCTGCTGCAGTTTCCGTGGTCGTTCCAGCGCACGGACCAGAACCGCGAGTGGCTGAACGACGTGACCAAGACGTTCGGCCACTATCCCCTGGTGCTGGAGGTGCGCCACGCGACGTGGAACACGCCCGAGTTCTTCGACGCGCTGGTGGAGCGGGGGATCGGGTTCGTGAACATCGACCAGCCGCTGTTCAGGAACTCCATCAAGCCCAGCGCGCACGCCACCTCGCCGGTGGGCTACGTGCGGGTGCACGGCCGCAACTACAAGGACTGGTTCCGCGAAAAGGCGGGGCGCGACGAGCGGTACGACTACCTGTACTCCCCCGCGGAGCTGAAGCCCTGGGCGGAGCGGACGAAGGAGATCGCGGAGGCGCCGCCGACGGAGGACGTGTTCGCGGTCACCAACAACCACTTCCGCGGCCAGGCGGTCGTCAACGCGCTGATGCTGCAGTCGATGGTGGAGGGAAAGAAGGTCCCCGGCCCGCCGCCGCTCTTCGACGATTACGGCGAGGTGCTGGAGAAGTATGCCGAGCCGGAAGAGCTCGGCGCGGAGAAGGACTGAAGGGCATCACGCGGAGTGGAGGCGGAATGGAGCGGCCGCAAGCTGCGCGCGGGCGGGCTGGTCATCAGCAGCCGCGCGTCCACGGTCTGCCGCGGAATGACCACGCACACGCAGGACGGGCTGCCAAAGGATCCCCACGTTCGCATAACTGTTTGCCTGGAAAGGGGATGCGTACTCTGCGGACGGCTTGTGGGCGTCCCTAGCCCGAGGTTATCATTGGTTCGATCCCGACTCCATCACGCCGGTTTTCCGCCCCGGGAACCCCCGGCCTTGCGGCCCTCCACCCCGACCGGCGTGACCCCGCTTTTCCCCGTTTCCCAACATTCCCGATGCATATGCGCACCACACCCGTCCGCCCGCTCCGGCGGACACGGCGCCGTCCGCTGATTGCCTGCGCAGCCGCGGCGCTGGCCCTGGCCGCCTGCGCGGAACAGGCTCCCACGGACCCCGCGAGCGCGCCGATGGCTCAGAACACCGGTGCCCGCGACATCCGGCAGTTCCGCAGTGCCCGCGCGCTCTTCCGTGCCGTCGCGAGCGAGCAGGTGCCCGGCTTCGGCGGACTATTCTACGAGGACGACGGCACGCCCGTCGTCTACCTGAAGGACGTGCGGCAGGGCGCGCGCGCCCAGGCTGCGCTGGACCCCGTGCTGCGCGAGCGGCGCTACTTCGGGCGCGGCCACGTCCCCGGCCGCCGGACGCTCGTCGTGCGGCAGGGGCGCTACGACTACCTGGAGCTCTCCGAGTGGAGCGACCGGGTGCTGGCCGCGGTGGCGGGCGTTCCCGGCATGTTCCACACGGGCGTGGTGGATTCATGGAACCGCGTGGAAGTGGCGGTCGAGAACGTCTCCGCGGTGCAGCAGCGGCTGCGGCAGGCCGGCATCCCCGGCGAGGTAGTGAAGGTTGTGGTGGCGCGGCGCCCGGAGCCGATGATCGGGCCGCCGCAGACGGTGCGGGACACCTTCGTGACGCCCCCGGGCGGCATCCGCATCGTGAGCCGCCAGTCGGGCCGCTACATCGCCGGGTGCACGCTGGGCTTCAACCTGTACGACACGGGGACGGGTGGACGCTGGTTCGCCACCAACTCGCACTGCACGCCGGTGATGGGGCAGCTGGACCCCGGCACGGAATTCCACCAGCCGTACGACAACCTGAACGACCCTGCGGACCCCCTGCGCTTCTTCGGGCTGGAGGACTGGGATCCGCCGTTCACCGACACGGCGTACCACTGGATGTACGCCGCATCGTGCCCGGAGACCACGTTTCCGGTCCCGGACTACAAGTGCCGCAACGCCGAGCTGGCATGGGTGCGGTATCCCGCGCACGTGCCCTGGGACCTGGGCGGCATCGCCCGCCCGGCGCTGCTCAACACCACCGATGGCGGTGACCCGAGCGAGCCAGAGCCGTACGGCCGGTTCATCGCCCTGGACCCCGTCAACCCCACCTTCCGCATCGTGGGGAGCGCGATGTACGCGCTGGAGGGGGAGATGGTGGACAAGGTGGGCGCGACCTCCGGGTGGAGCCGGTCCCGCGTGGTGCGCAGCTGCACCAACATGGTGGTGAAGGACCACGACAAGATGGTCATCTGCAACCAGAAGACGGAGGGCGGCGACATCTCCGGCGGCGACAGCGGCAGCCCCGTGTTCCGCAACCACGGCGACGGTACCGTGACGCTGCTGGGGATCCTCCACTCCGGCAGTCACATGGTGGCGGGCTCTCCGCCGGTGTGGATGTACAGCCCGTTCGGCGGGATCATCAATGACTTCCCACCCATCACCGGCTGGTTCCGCGTCTGCGCCGACAACGTCTGGTGCTCCTGGTAGATAGCCGCCGCCCGCGCCGGCAGCGGCCGGCGCGGGCGCGGTCCCGCTCACGCTCTCTCCCTCGAATTCGCATGTGATTCGGCAGCTCCTCGCGACCCCGCGGGCCTTGCTCGCCGCCGGGCTGCTGGCCGCGGGGGAGTAGAACCAAACGGCGCAGAGGTCGCAGGGGCAAAAAGAGAGGACGCAGAGGGGTTTTCTTGCCTCTGCGTCCTCTCTTTTTATCTCCGCGCCCTCTGCGTGAAATCCTCTTGCTGGAGTGTGCGCTCAGGCGGGGACGGGGTCGGCGGCCTGCAGGTACTGCGCGCTCACCCAGCCGGTGACGCCGCTGCCCTCGACGGCCACCTGCTTCCAGCCGCCCTGGTCCGCCAGCCCCTGCACCACGGCACCCTTCTGCAGCGGGCTCCCGGCCACCGTGGGGGCCGCGGCGTCCGGCGCATCGTGAACCTTGAGCGCGCTGGCGGCGACGGTGAAGCGGGCACCGGGGACCGACGGCTGCGGCTGCGGTTGCGGCTGCGGGATGTTCGGCACGCCGTCCAGGGCCGCGATCACGCTGGCGCGCAGGATGGATTCGAACTTCTGCGCGTAGCCGGCGATGGTCTGCGCCTTGTCCGTACCGTTGATGATGCGCCGCGCGTTCACGTAGTCGCACTTGTCGGCGTTGATGTACTTCGACAGCCCCACGCCGGTGAACGAGCCCTGCCGCATTCCCAGCGACATGATCTCGTACGCCACCTCCGCCTGCAGCGCCAGCGACGGATCGTACAGCAGCCGGTTGCCCAGCTTCTGGCCCATCGACCGGTAGTTGTAGTCCCAGGTGAGCTGCACGTAGCCGCGGCCGTAGTACACGTTGGTGTACTGCTTTCCGGCGGAGTCCGTCACCGTGACCGGCTTGCCGTACTTGTAGCCCTGGCCCTTGCTGAACTCCTCGATGGGCCGCCAGCGGTCCGCGCACTCGTGCTTCACCGTGGCCAGCATGTAGGCCAGCCAGCGCAGGTCGGTGATCTGCGTGTCGCCTTCCGCCGCGGTGATGAGCGCCTCCATGCCGTCCTTGCGGTCGGGCTTGGAGAACGCGCCGAACGCGGACTCGTACGCCGCATAGAACTTCTGCCGGTCGATCTTCATGGGGAAATGCTCCTGCCCGGGTGGGGGGTGCAGCGGGGGGTTGTGTCTCAGGAATGTAGCACATTCCCCGGCCGTTCCCAAGATGCCAGCGGGTGAACGGGTGACAAGGTGACAAGGTGACAAGGTGACGGAGTCCGATCCTCACGCACTCACGCACTCACGCACTCACGCACTCACGCACTCACGCACTCAACTTGTCGCAAGGCGAAGAATCGCATAGATTTTCGGCCCCGTCCGGTGGTTTCCCGCCGCTCCGGCATCGCGTTCCATCGCCGTACCGCAAGGCTCCCGGTTCCCATGCGCATCACCGCCACCCTGCTGGGCCTGTGCCTGGCCGCACCCGCCGCCGCGCAGGCGCCGGTCATCACCGAGCAGGGCGACCCGTCCGTCCGCGCCGACACCATCTACCGGCTGGCGGTGGATCCCGCCGACTACCCGGAAGACGACCACGTCCTGCTGCTGGACGACGGCGTGGTGCGCCTGGAGGCGGACGGCACCGGCACCCACACCTTTCGCTACGTGGCCCAGGTGCTCACCCAGGACGCGGCGGAGAACTGGGGAGAGATCAGCTTTGGCTGGGACCTGAAGCGCGAGCGCTTTCGCCTGAACTGGGTGCGGGTGATCGACGCCAGGACGGGGCAGGTGATCAGCGACCGCCCCGTGCACGACCAGGAGAGCCTGGCGCCGGTGGACTTCGACGCGCCCGTCTACACCAACCAGCAGACGCGCCGCGTCTCGCTGGGCGGCGTGGCGCCCGGCACCATCGTGGACTACAGCTACACCACCGAGACGGTGGAGCCCGTGCTCCCCGGCGACTTCGCCACCACCTGGAGCATCCACACCGGCACCCACACGCTGCGCTCGCGCTACGTGCTGGACCTGCCCGCCGGCTACGAGCCGCGCATCCAGGAGCACAACCTCACCTTCCGCCGGCGCGAGGCGGAGCGCAACGGCCGGCGCGTGTACACCTGGGCCGTCAACGACGTCCCCAAGGTGGAGCCCGAGCCGTTCATGGCGCTGGATTCCAACAAGGTCTACATGGGGCTGGCCATCGGTGGGCGGACGGAGTGGGCCGACGTGGCGCGCTGGTACGCGGGGCTGGCGGAGGGGCGCTACGAGCTGACGCCCGAGATCGAGGCGCGGCTGGCGGAGGTGGTACGGGACGCGCGCACGCTGGACGACTCGCTGCGCGCGGTGCACCGCTGGGTGGCGCAGGACTTCCGCTACGTCTCGCTCTCGCTGGGGATCGGCGGATACCAGCCGCGCACGCCGGCGGAGGTGCTCCGCACGCAGTACGGCGACTGCAAGG
>DASTNU010001089.1:0-3961 GCA_035720605.1 Longimicrobium sp.
AAAGTGGATCGTCAGCCGTGGTCGGGCAACCCCGCCGGCTCACGCTGGCGGATCCAGCGGTGGAGGTTGGGGAGGACGGCGGCGGCGCGGGTGAGGACGGCGTCGGGGTAGCCGAGGGCGCGCTTGAGCTCGATGTCGCGCTGCATGCGGTTGCGGATGCGCTCCAGCGCGGCCACCCGCCGCCCCCCCAGCTGCCGCACGTAGTAGAAGGCGTTCGACGGCACGGGAAAGTCGCTGCCGTGCAGCGTGCGCTCCACCAGCTGCGCATCCTGCGCGAAGCGGGGAAGGTGCGGAAAGCGGGACGGGTTGCTGATCCCCGAGTTGTCCACCCACAGGTGCGGAAAGCGCTCCAGCATCCCGCGCAGCAGCGGGAGCTGGTCCGGGTCGCGCGCGTACGTCACCGGCGCGGCCGTGTGGGCGACGATCATCGGCACCCCCATCTCCAGGGGAAGGAGGATGCGCCGCAGGTCCTTGAGATCGGGATCGACCTGCGCGAAGGTGCCCTCGCTGCCGCCGGAGTGCACCAGGATGGGGATCCCCGTCTCCGCCAGCCGCCGGTAGAAGGGCGCCAGCGACCGGTCCGCGGGATCGATCCCCATCGTCGCCGGGAGCCACTTGATGAGCACCGCGCCGCCCTCGACGCACTCCTCCAGCCGCTCCAGCGCGTCCGCCCGGTGCGGGTTGACGGAGGGGCCGGGGAGGAGCTCCGGGTGGTGGCGGCAGACCTCGAACACCCACGAGGCGGGGATGATCATCTGCGACCGCGCCTCGTCCAGCGTGCCCGCGCGGTCGTACACGCCCTCGAAGCCCAGCGCCACGGCGTGGTCCAGCTCGCTCCGGCGCACGCGGTCCGCCACGTCCGCCGCCCAGTCCGCGTCCGCCGACTCGCGCAGCTGTCGCGACGTCATCCCGTGGCGCAGGCGCATCAGCCGGAAGGTGGGCCGCCGCGCGAAGACGGGCGAGATCCAGCAGCCGGAGCCGCCGGTGCCCACCCCCGCCAGGTGCACGTGGACGTCGATCCTGCGCGGCGGCGGCGGCGTGCCCGTCACGCGGCCTCCGGCCGGCGCTGGAAGCAGGCGATCCAGCGCGCCGCGGCGGCGACGACCTCCGGATCGAACGCGAGGCTGTAGTGGCTGGCGGTCCGGGAGAGGTGCATCTCGCGATCGGGGCAGCGGAGGGCGCCAGCGAGCCGGATCCCCTGCTCCACGGGCACCAGGCGGTCGGCGTGGCTGTAGACGAGCTGCGTGGGCACGGTGATCCGCGAGACGCGGCGCTCGAGATCCATCTCTCCCAGCAGCCGGCGGACGGCCTCCACGTAGCTCCACGCCCGTCCGTCCGCGTCCACCCGGCGGAAGGGGAACGCCGCCCGCTTCACCGGGCCGAAGGCGGGGACCAGCCCCCACCAGCCGTAGTGCTCGCGCTGGGCCAGCGTGCCGCGGCGAAAGAAGCCGCGCAGCTCGCCGACGACCGTCCCCGCGCCGACGCGCACGTCCACCGGCGCGGACAGGATCATCGCCGAGGCGGCGCGGTCCAGCGAGCCGGCCGCCAGCGCGTCCAGCACCAGCGAGCCGCCCAGGGAGTGCCCGACCAGGTGCAGCGGCAGCGGCGGGCGCCCGCGCTCCGCCGCCTCCGCCGCCGCGGCGACGGCGGTGCGCACGGTGCCGGGGGCGAAGACGGTGGTGCTGGCGCAGCCGTGGCCGTCCAGGTCGAACGCGAACACCTCCGCACCGGCGCGCAGCAGGCCGCGGAAGAGCTCCAGCAGCGGATACACGGCGTCGTTCCCCGCGCCGTGCGCCACCAGCACCCGCGCGGCCGCGCCCCCGTGCGGCGACAGGCGCACGGCGCACACCTCGCCGCCCGCCTCCGGTCGCGCGTAGCGCTCGCCCTGCACCCGCGCGCCCAGGCGCTCCGCCCACGCAGCCAGCCGCTCGCCGTACCCGCGCGCCATCGCCGGCACGGGTCACCCGCCGCGCGCCTGGTGGCGGCCGGCGGAGGTCCAGCCGGGACCCTCGCCCTCCGGCGGCACCGTCTGCCCCTGCGTCTCCGCCCGCTGCACGTCGCGCGACATGGGGCTCCCCTCGCTGGGCGGCACCTCCGCGTCCTCCGGCGTGCCCAGCGGCTTGCCCGGCGGCGCCAGGTCCGCCCCCACCTCGCCGGTGATCAGCCGGGCGCCGCGCTGCCAGGTGAGGTAGCTCCACGCCCACTGGATGAGGACGGTGAGCCGGTTGCGGAAGCCGATGAGGAAGAGGATGTGGATGAACAGCCACGCCAGCCACGCCAGCCACCCCCTCATCTTCATCCGGGCCGCCTGCAGCACCGCCGCGCGCCGGCCGATGGTGGCCATGTTCCCCTTGTCGCGGTAGCGGAAGGGGGTGCGCGGCTGGTCGCGCAGGGTGCGGACGATCATCCGCGCCGCGTGCGCGCCTCCCTGCATGGCCACCTGCGCCACGCCGGGAAGCGGCTTGCCGTCCGGCCCCGCCAGCACCGCCAGGTCGCCCACGACGAAGACCTCGGGGTGGCCGGGGATGGAAAGGTCCGGCTGCACCATCACCCGCCCCACGCGGTCCGT
The DNA here is from genome assembly GCA_035720605.1 of Longimicrobium sp. Classification (GTDB taxonomy): domain Bacteria; phylum Gemmatimonadota; class Gemmatimonadetes; order Longimicrobiales; family Longimicrobiaceae; genus Longimicrobium. The sequence continues at coordinate 2,570 of DASTNU010001089.1, forward strand.
CTCCACCCCCAGCGCCCGGCCCAGGGGAGAGGCGGTGACGCCGGCGGCCCAGACCACGTTGCGGGTGCGGATCATCTCGTCGCCCACGTAGACGGCTTCCGGCTCGATGCGGGTGGCCACGGAGCCCGTCCGCACCTCCACGCCGATCGCCTGCAGCGCGCGCCTGGCGTAATCGGAAAGGTCGTCGTCGTACGCCGTGAGCACGCGCGGGCCGCCCTCCAGCAGGATCACGCGGGCGGTGCTGGGGTCGATGCGGCGAAAGTCGCGCACCAGCGAGTGCCGCGCGATCTCGGCGAAGGCGCCCGCCATCTCCACCCCCGTGGGCCCCGCGCCGACCACGACGAAGGTGAGCAGCGCGCGCCGCTCCTCGGGGTCGTCCTCCTGCTCCGCCGCTTCGAAGGCGAGCAGGAAGCGGCGGCGGATGTGGGTGGCGTCCTCGATGGTCTTGAGCCCCGGCGCCAGCGGCTCCCACTCCGGGTGCCCGAAGTAGGCGTGCGTGGCGCCCGAGGCGACGACCAGGAAGTCGTAGGCCAGCCGGTGCCCGTCCGCCAGCAGCACCTCTCGCCGCGGCAGGTCGAAGCCGGTGACCTCCGCCATGCGCACCTCGGTGGCGCGGTGGCGGCGCAGGATGCTGCGGATGGGCGCGGTGACGTCCGCCGGGGAAAGCGCGGCGGTGGCCACCTGGTAGAGCAGCGGCTGGAACACGTGGTGGTTGCGGCGGTCCACCAGCGTCACGCTCACCGGCGCGCGCCGCAGCGCCCGCGCCGCCCACAGCCCGCCGAAGCCGCCGCCCACGATCACCACGTGGGGCACGCTCAGGATCCGCGTCTCGCTCATCCGTCCCTCGTCCGTGTGCGGGACCATTCGTGCCAGGAAAGCTACCGCGTCCGGGGCAGGCGCGAAACGGGCGCCCGGGCTGACGCCAACGGTGCGAAGGCGTAGACTCGGCTCCCTTCGACACTCCCTGCACGAACGACATGCCCGGCGCCCCATCCAGCACCATACCCGGCTACCAGCTCGCCCCGCCCACGGAGCAGGACGCGCTCACCTTCCTGGCGCGCGCCCTGGGGGCGGACCGTGCAGCCAGCCTGTGGATGCGCACCTGCCGCGGGGCGGGTGCGCGCGCCGGCGCCCTGTCGATGGACGAACTCGAGCGCGTGGTGCAGGCGCTGGCGACGGAGGAAGGCCCCGCGGGGGTGGTGGGGAGCTCGCTGGTCATCCGGTTGCGCAGCTACCGCCTGCTGGCCGCGGCGCGCGGGCTCGAGGTACAGGAGGGACGATGACGGACGGCCGCGACGTGGTGCGCGACCCGGAGCGCCTGGCGGAGATCGCCCGGCTGGGGCTCACCTCGCATCAGGTGGACGAGGTGCTGCAGCAGGCGGTGGAGGAGGC
>DASTNU010001090.1:0-2125 GCA_035720605.1 Longimicrobium sp.
AAGGCATCCACACCCAGCTCGAACGCTTCCTTCACGGTTTCGTACGACGGATACGCCGTGTACAGCACGCAGGCGCAGTGGGGTAGCAAGCGGTGGGCCTGCTCGATCACGCGCAGTCCTGACAGACCCGGCAGGTTGCGATCGGCCAGAACCACGTCGAAACGTTCATCCTGCAGCCGCCGCAGCGCCTCGGCGCCGTCCGCGACGGCGGTCACCTGGTAGGTACGTCCCAGGAATTCGGCAATCAATCTGCGGCGGCCGCCCTCCACCTCGACCAGCAGCACCCGGGCAGCGGCCAGCTCGGCCTGCTTGCTCGCGCGCGACAGCTGCTCGTCCCGGCGGGACAGCGCGCGGCGGATCCGGAAGCGCAGGTTCTCGAGATCGCGAATCGGTTTCTCGATGTAATCCTGAGCGCCGATGTCCAGCGCTTCGACCGCAGAATCGTAGGAGGAGTAGCCGGTGATGAGCACCACCGCGGGCGGCGGATCCAGGCCGCGAGCGACCCGCAGCACTTCCAGGCCAGAAGCGCCGGGCAGGTTCTTGTCGGTCAGCACCAGATCGAAGCGGCGCTGCCGCATCAGATCGATCGCCTCCTCGCCCGAGGCGGCGGTGGTGACGCGATAACCGCCGCGGCGCAGGGCCTCGCGCAGCACCGTCAGCACCACGGCCTCGTCGTCGACCACCAGAACCTCGTGGCCGGAGGGGACGAAGGCGCTGCGCGAGGAGGTGGCGTCGGCGATCAGCCGGGCGTCGACGTCGCGGGGGGCGGTTGGCGGCAGCGCCCGATCGGGGGCGTCATCCAGCGCACCGAACCGCCCCAGCGTCTCGACCAGCCGGCGGCCGGCCACCTCGGCCCGCCGGCGCAGCGCCGTCCCGGCCACCACGCGCCCCAGGTGCGGCAGCTGATCGCGGACCAGATACGCGCGCGCGCCACCATACAGCGCGGCCAGCAGCCGCTCGGGGCTGGGCGCGGCATCCACCAGCACCCGCGCCGCCCCACCAGCGCGCGCCCGCGCCTCCCGCAGGCGCGTGTCCAGCACGTCCGACGGAGCCACGGCGGTGACCAGCACGTCGGGCGCGGTCTCCACCGCCCGGCCGCCCGCCACGCGCACCAGATCGGCGTCGCCCATCACCATCACCGTCGGCTCGTGATCGGCGTCGCCGGAGATCTCCGCCAGGGCCTTGGCCAGCGCGGGTTCGATCTCCGCCAGCTCCTCGCCGTGGCGCTGAAGAGCGTTGCGCAGCAACAGCCCACGCGTGCGCGCCCGGCGGCACGACGCGAGCCAGCGCAGGTGTGCGCGCAGCAAGGCGTCGTTGTCGGGCAACGGCCGAGGCACGACGGCAGCGGCGTCGCCGGCAAACGCCTCGCCGCATCGGACGGGGTCGGCGGCAACCAGGAACACCAGGTCGCTGAACGGCCGCAGCTCCTTGCCCGCCGACAGCGCGCTCCAGTTGCGGCCCTCGTCGAGATCGAGCACCGCCAGCTCGAACGGTTCGGCGGCCAGGCGATCGAGCGCCGCCCGCGTGGACGACTCCTCGAACACCTGACCCTCGGCCGAAAGCGCAGCGACGACCCGCTGGCGCTCGCGTTCGGGCGCGAGGCCAACCAGATATCGGTCCTCGCCCTGACGAGCGGCGGCCCGGAGTGCGGCGAATATGCCTGCGGAACGGGGGTCCGCCATGGGGTCGGTCTACTATAAGCTCGAGTCGAGGGAATGCCTACGCGATAGCCGTACCCGTCGACTGGCTGGCACGCATATTGATATGAAGAAGAGACCCTTCGGGCCCTCCCAAGGAATTGCATGAAGAAGTCCAGCGTCGGCGCGGCGCTCGCCGTGCTTTGTTTTCACACTGCGGTCCGGGCACAACAGCCCGCACCGCCTCCACCGGCCACGCCGGCGCCCGCGGCCCCCGCCCAGGCGCAGCCTGCGCCGCCCGCTCCGGCGCCTCCTGCTCCCGCTCCGGCCCCCGCCCCGCCTCCGGCCGGTCCTCCGGCCTACCCCTACGGCCCACCGCCCGGATACGGCACGCCTCCGCCCCCGCCGCCTCCTTCGTACTACTACTATCCCCCGCCGCCCCCGAGCGGCGTCTGGCGGCCCTTCACCATCGCGCTCGGCCTGGGTGT
>DASTNU010001091.1:0-3718 GCA_035720605.1 Longimicrobium sp.
CAGCTGCTCCAGCGCCTTGATGGTGCCCACGACGGTGTGCTGCTCCCCGTCGTCCGCCGCGGGATAGTCCACCCAGAGGCGCGCGTCCGCGGCCTCCTGCCGATCCTCCGCGACGCCGGGGGCGTCCGTCTCCAGCTCCACCTCGAGCGTCTGCGTGCTGTCTTCCGTCATCGTCCTGCGAGTCGTTCTGCGATGCTCTTCGTGTAAAGCGAGCGGGACGCCCCTTCACGAACCGTTCCCCCGGCGTACCCGCCCTCGTAGACGAGCGGCGCGGCCCGTGAGAGCCGCGCCGCTCGTGGCGCGCCGGAAAACTAACGTCTTCCGTCCGCCGCCACCACCGGCTCGATCCACCTGCCGCCGGAAAGCGTGAGGGTGAAGGTGCTCCCCTCGCCGACACGCTCTCCACGGTGGGGCCCCCTCCATCCCCCCGGCCAGCTGCCGGCTGACGGCCCGGCCCGGCCCCGCGCCGTCCGCGGTGCGCGTGAGCCTCCAGTCCGTCCCGACCGCAGGCTGTCTCGGGACCTGCGTCACGCGGGCGGGGCCGCCTCCGGCTGCGCGTCGCGGCGGGCGGCGCAGAGGGCGGCGGTGGAGACCTCTTCCGCGCGGTGCAGGAAGCGGGAGAAAACGTCCCACGCGGACGCCGGCACGCCGCGCCGCTCCAGCGCGCCGTGCACCACCTGGCTGGCGATGGCGAACTCGCGCCGGAGCGCCGCCTCGCTCCAGCCGTGCCGCGCCCGCTGCTCGCCGTGGCGAAAGGCGAGCAGCCGCTGCACCTCGGTGCCGTCCTGCAGCAGCGACACCTCGCCGGGCGCGTCGGCCAGCGCCACCAGGCACTGCGCCACGTCCGCCAGCAGGGTGGCGTGGTGGTCCTCCAGCTCGGCATCGGCCAGCGCGGCGGCGGGCAGGCCGGGCTCCGTCCGCAGCCGCGCCACGTACGCCGCGACCACCTCCCGCAGCTCCTGCTGCAGCACCTGGCCGGCCTGCCGCAGCGCGCCGGCATGGTCGGCGGTCGCGGCGGACGCGGGCCCGGCGAACGCGGGCGCTTCCCCGGCGTCCCCCGCGCCGGCGGCGGGGAGCCAGAGGGTGAAGCAGGATCCGCGGCCCAGCTCCGTCTGCAGCGTCAGGTCGCCCCCCATCAGCTGCGCCAGCCGCCGGCTGATGCTGAGCCCCAGCCCCGTGCCGCCCGCGGTGCGCGTGTGCGGCGCCTCGGCCTGCACGAACGGCTGAAAGACCGCCTCGGTGTCTTCCGGCGCGATCCCCGGCCCGGTGTCCTCCACCCGGATGCACACCCAGGGACCGGGGCCTTCCAGGTGCGCCGTCTCGTCCGGCCGGCCGGTGCCGCAGCGGACGGCGACGTGGCCGCTCTCGGTGAACTTGACCGCGTTGGACAGGAGGTTGAGCAGCACCTGGCGCACGCGGTCCTCGTCGCCCAGGTACTCCGGGCCGGGCGCGGGGCAGGCGTTCTCCAGCCGCAGCCCCTTCTCCAGGGCCTGCGTGGCGACGAACGAGAGCGCGGCGGCCACGGCGTCCCCGGCGCGCCCGGGCTCGCGCGACACGCCCATCTGTCCCGCCTCGATCCTGGACAGGTCCAGCACGTCGTCGATCAGCCCCATCAGGTGCCGCGTGCTGGCGCGCACCCGCTCCAGGTAGCCGCGCTGCTCGTCGGTGACCGCGCCGGCGATCCCCATCGCCATCAGCTCCGTGTAGCCCAGCACCGCGTTCATCGGGGTGCGCAGCTCGTGGCTCATCACCGCCAGGAAGTCGCTCTTGGCGCGGTTGGCGCGCTCCGCCTCTTCGGTGCGGGCGGCGAGCTGCGCGTTGACGGCGCGCAGCGTCTCGTTGGACGCCTTTGCCTGCGCCAGCGCCCGGTCGCGCTCCTGCTCCGCCTGCATCCGCCGGAACGCCTGCCCCGTGTCGCTGCCGATGGCGCGGGCCATCTCCAGCAGGGCCTCGTCCGGCTGCACCGCCTCGCGGCTGAAGAACTCCACCACCCCCAGCACGTCCGCCCCGGCCAGCACCGGGAACGCGAACCCGGCGTGCAGGCCCGCGCGCCGCGCCTGGGGCGCGCGCGCGAAACCCGGCTCCACGGCCGCGTCGGCCATCCACACCGGCGCGCCCTGCGCCCACGCGCGCCCGGGCAGCCCCTCGCCGCGCGCGAAGGCGAGGACGCGGCTGGCGGACGCGAACCCGGCCGCACCGGCGTCGCCCACCTGCCAGTGGGCGGCCACCTGCAGGCGGTCGCCGCGCACCAGCCACAGGAATCCCACCTCCCAGCCCAGCGCCTCGCCCATGGCGCGGATCACGGGTTCCGCGGCCTGGTCAGCGGCGGCGGCCTCCGCCAGCGCGCGGGTGACGGCGTGCTCGGCGGCCAGCCGCGCCTCCGCGCGCCTGCGGTCCGTCAGGTCGCGGATGAAGGCGCTGAACACCACCTCGCCGCCCCAGCGCGCCGGCGCCACGGTGAGCTCCACGGGGAACTCGCCCCCGTCGCGGCGCAGGGCGGTGATCTCGATGCGCCGGTTGAGGATGGGCCCCTCGCCCGTCCGCAGGTAGCGCCGCACGCCGGCCTGGTGCGCCGCGCAGTGCTGCGGGGGGATGATGGTCTCGTTCAGCGTGCGCCCCACCGCCTCGGCCGCCGTCCAGCCGAACATCGTTTCCGCGTGCGCGCTCCACCCGGTGATCACGCTCTCCGCGTCCGTGGTGACCACGGCGTCCAGCGCGGAGTCGATGATGGCGCGCAGCCGCGCCTCGGACGGCGAGCCGCCGTCCGTCGCCTGCGCCGCGGCGCCGCCGGGGGGTGCGGACGATCGAGTGTCGCGGGTGGGATCGGTCAAACCGTGCCGCCGGGCCAGAGGGACGACGATGCCCCGGAAACCACCAGGGCTTCCGGGGGGGAGAAGGTTGCCGGACTTCACTGGAACAGCCGTGCCATGGCGAGATGCTCCAGCGTGGCCTTGGACAATCCGCGCCGTCCGCCGTTATCATCCCCCTCCGCACCGACCAGGGGAGATGCCAGGGATGGACGAGGATACGGCGGGAACCGTGGACCGGGTGATCCGGGCGCGGCGGACGACGAAGGTGCTCGCGGACCAGGCGCTGCCCGCCGTGGAGGCGAGAGAGACGGTGGAAGAGCTGGTGGCGGCCGCGGGGTGGGCGCCGTTCCACAAGCCCGCGGCGCGTGTGCACCTGGAGCCGGGCGCGCTGACGTCCATCGTGCCGTGGCGCTTTCACCTGGTGGATGCGCCCGCCTGCCGCGCGCTTCGCGAGGTGCTGCTGGAGCGGGGCGACAGGAGCAAGATCCCGCGCCTGCTGGGCGCGGCGATGGCGCTGGTGCAGGCCACCTGGCTCCCCAACCCGCCGCGCGGGCCGGTGGAGGGACTGTTCGAGGCCACGGAGGAGAACATGGAGCACGTGGCGGCGAGCGGCGCGGCGGTGCAGAGCCTGCTGCTGGCCGCCACCGCGCGCGGCATTCCCACCTACTGGTCGTCCGGCGGCGCGCTGCGCGGCGAGGAGGCGTTCGGCTGGCTGGGCATTCCCGCGGAGCAGATCCTGCTCGGCTCCGTCTTCCTCTTTCCCGCCGAGCACCCCGGCGCCGAGGTGAACCCCGGCGCCCATCGCGACCGCCGCGGCGCCCCCGCCGACTGGTCGCGCTGGGTGGAACCGGATTTCTCCGCGCTGGCTGGATGAGGGACACCGGCGGATGAGCGAACGAAGCGGCGCG
>DASTNU010001092.1:0-2411 GCA_035720605.1 Longimicrobium sp.
CAGGGGTTTTGGGGGAGGTGGGCGAGGTTTACGAGCCCGGAGGGGCGTACGCGCCGAAGCTACCGGAACGTCCCCGGGCTCACGCTGTAGGTCAGGTGGTAGCGGCCCGCGTCGTCGTCCGGGCCCCAGAAGCCCAGCTGCTCCGACCAGCGGACGCTCTGCAGCCGCTTGCCGCCCAGCGTCAGGAAGCCCGCCGCGCGCCCCGTCACCACGCCGAACTGGCGCAGGTCGGCAAGGCCCCGCAGCACCGCCGCGCCGCGCTCTGCCACGATCCGCTTCGCCGCGCCGGGGCCGATCCCCGGCACCCGCACCAGCTCCTCGTACGCCGCCGTCTTCACCTCCACCGGAAAACGCTCCGGGTGCGCCAGCGCCCAGGTGGTCTTGGGATCGTTCCCCAGCGGCAGGTTCCCCGCCTGGTCGAACACCACCTCGTCCGCGCCGAAGCCGTACTGCCGCAGCAGGTAGTCCGCCTGGTACAGCCGCTGCTCGCGCAGCACCGGCGTCTCGGGCGCGTTCTCCATCGGCGTCTCGCGGATGGGGCGAAAGGCGCTGAAGTGCGCGTGGTGAATGCCGCCCGCCCGGTACAGCTCCGTCACCTTGCCGATGAGGGTGCGGTCCGTGTCGGGCGTGGCGCCCACCACGAACTGCATCGTCATCCCCGAGGCGCCGCCGGGGCGCAGCGGGTCGACCGGCCGCCCCTCGCGCCGCTCCGCCTGCTCCCGCCGCACCAGCCTGCGCGCCGTGTGCAGGCTCTCCAGCGAGGTATCGAAGCTCTTCTCTGGCGCAATGCGAGCGAGGGACTGGCCGCACGGCGCCTCCAGGTTCAGCGAGACGCGGCTGGCCAGCGCGGTGAGCCGCTCGATCTGCGCGGGCTGGCCGCCCGGCACCATCTTCACGTGCACGTAGCCGCGGAACTTCTCGCGGCCGCGCAGCAGCTCCAGCACGGTGATCAGGTCGTCCATCACCTTCACCGGCCGGCCGGGGATGCCGGTGGTGATGAACAGCCCGCTGCACCAGCCGCGGCGGTGCGCCTCCATGAAAATGCGCACCAGCTCTTCCGGCTTGAGCAGGGTACGCGGCATGTCGCGGTCGCGGCGCATGGGGCAGTAGTGGCAGTTGAAGCTGCACGCGTTGGTCATCAGGATGCGCAGCAGCGACAGCTGTCCTTTACCGGGCACGCGCAGGTCGCGGATGTTCAGCGGCCGCAGCGCGCCCACGCCCTTCGTATGCCGCAGCCGCGGCGGCAGCGTCCGTTCCCGCCCCGGCGCCCCGTCCCGGTCGTCGCCCGCCAGCGTGATCAGCAGGTCCAGCTTCTGGTCCAGCGTCATCGACTCCATCGCGCGCCTCCTTTTTCTTCGGCATCTCTTCGTATCCGAATAAACACCGAATCGCAAAAGTGCGCAAGGGTGGCGATCGGCTCGCCTCTGATCTGTATCGTAAAACGTGACAGCTGTATCGCTGTGCCTGGACTCCGCTGGGACCAGGGATCTGCCTCCCGTGGCAGCTGGCAGACGACACCGGAGGGCTCCCGTGGCGCCAGGACTGGGATTTCGGGAGATGCGGCCCGGGTCCGCGGGCTCCCGCGCGGCCTGCGGCTCAGATGGACCGGCACATGCCCTGTCACCGCACCGCAGTCCCGGGGGTCGGTCTCAGTCGCTCCGTCCCCACTCCTTTCCTGATCCTGACCGGTTCCACCTCTGCGCAGTCCCTCCGCGCCGGAACCAGCCAGCGAATCACATCCATTTCAGGAGGTCGGTCATGTCAAATCACTTTATGCACTCGCGCGCCACCCGCCTGCTCGGGGCGGCCCTCCTCGCAACCGCGGCCGCCTGCGGCGACGCGGCACTCACCCCCACGCTTCCCGACGCCTCGCAGGCGGTGCTGGCGCCTCCCACGGCCACGGAGTCGGCGACGTACGAGGCCCTCTGTGATGCCACGCGGGCACGGGTGACGAACCCGGGGATCGCGAGCTCGATGTGCGCCAAGCTGCGCAACGCGGCGGCGGCCGCCGCCGCGGGGGACGCGCACGCGGCCCGCAACTCCCTGCAGGCGTACGTCATGGAGGTGTACGCGCATCGCGGCAGGCACATCACGACCGCCGACGCCAACTACCTGATCGCGATGGCGACGCAGCTGCTCTGGCCGGGGGGGTTCGTCCTGCCCGGATAACGGCGGAAGTAAGGAACAACCGCCGGCACGCTGTTCGTGCCGGCGGTTTTCGTTGCGGCCACGGATACGACGCGTAATCCGAACCGGGAAAAGAACGAGTCCCCGTCGTCGGACGTGAATCAGGTGCAGGGCCTGGGTAGAGGATGAAGGCGGGAGATTTCACGCGGGAGGGCGGGGCGTGCTCGCCGCGGCGGGGGCATCCATGTCCCATCCCTGGCTGGCCGCGCCGTGCACCTGATCAC
>DASTNU010001093.1:0-5185 GCA_035720605.1 Longimicrobium sp.
AACATCGCCGCGACTCCTCCATCCAGGGGATGATCCGCGACGATCGATCCTTTCCGATCGATGTGCGGCGGTGCGGTTCCTCGTCAGGAAGGTACCCCATGACGCAATCCAACGAGAGTCCCCATCGATCACAACGCGGGCGGCTGGCCACCCGCATCCTGTCCGGCCTGCTGGCGGCGGCGGTCCTCGCCGCGTGCGAGCGCGCCCAGCCCGTGGGCCCGGATCGCGCCGCGCCGGACGCACCGTCGCTCACGCTGAACCCCGCGTGCGATCCTGGCCTGGGCGGAACGACGCACACGGACTCGGTGCTGGCGCCGGAGACGTGGGCCCGGGCGAACAACCCGCACCGGGTCAACACCTTCATCAACATCGAGGGCTCAGGCGTACTCACCCTGCAGCCCGGGGTGATCGTCTGCTTCGGTATCCAGGGTGCGCTGCTGGCCGAAAACGGAGGACGCCTGGCGGCGACCGGCCTGGACACCTCCCGCATCGTCCTCACCGCCACCGACCCCGACGACGGCTGGTGGGGCGTGCAGCTCGCGGACACTCCGAGCGCGGCCAGCACGCTGAAGCACGTGCGGCTGGAGCATACCTATCCCGCCTACGCGCTCTCCTCGCACGACCACCACGCCGTGCACATCGACAGCACGGTGTTCCGCCAGAACGAGAACGGGCTCTACCTGTGGGGGCGCGGGACCACCATGCGCCGCTCGCGCGTGGACACCGTGGTCAGCGCCTCCGAGCCGGCGGTCCAGCTGGGCAACGTCGTCACCTGGGAGAAGAACGTGATCCGCGGCGCGGCAGGCGTCGGCTTGTTCGTGCAGGGCACCAACGGCATCACACTGCTGGGCGGGCGGATCGAGGGGAGCGGGGGGGTGGGCCTGAAGGTCACCACCACCGGCGCCGGTTTCGTGGACGCGGACCCGGTGCGCGTGACAGGCGGCGCCGGCTACCCCGTCGAGCTGGTGGTGAGCGCGTTCCCGCGCATCTATCCCGCGCTCGCGGACCAGGACAGCCTGCTGGGCAACGCGCGCGACACCGTGGTGGTGACCGGCGGCCTCCTGAAGCAGTGGGCGTTGCCCGGCCCGGCGATCCCGTGGCGCGTCACGGGCGACATCGACGTGCAGGATCCCGGCATCCTCATCCCGAAGCCGGGAGCCGTACTGGTGTTCGACTCGGCGGCCGGGATCACGGCCACGAACGGAGGCAGGGTGCTCGCCCGCGGGACGGCGGCGGCGCCGGTGCTCTTCACGGGGAGCGGCTGGGATGGCGTCGTGGTCGAAGGCGCCCCGACGCTCGGCAGCTACCTGACGAACGTACGGATGGAACACGCCCTCCTCGCCGCGTACGCGGACGGCAACCATCCGCTCGTCATAGACAGCGCGGTGTTCCGGCAGAACGGGCGCGCGATCTCGCTGTGGTCGGCCGGGTCGCGGCTCAGCCGCAGCCGCGTGGACACCACGCTGACGTACGGCTATCCCTCGGTGCTGCTCGCCGCCGACGCCATCCTCGCCAGCACGCTCATCCGCGGCTCGGCCTACGACGGCGTGTGGGTCTACTCCGACGCGGTGCAGGTGCAGTCGTGCGAGGTGCGGGAGAGTGCGTGGTTCGGCTTCTTGATGTGGTGGGCCGTCCCCCTGCACAACTCCAACCTGGAGGACAACCTCTATGGCGTGGTCAACCTGGATACCGACACCGCCGACGCGGAGAACAACTGGTGGGGGGATGCGGCCGGCCCCACGGGACCCAACGGCGACCCCGTCAACGGCGCGGTGGACTACACGCCCTGGCGCACCACGCCGTACACCCTGCCGTACGTCCCGTAATCGAATCCAGCCACCTGATTTGCGCGCTTCGTGACCTGCACACGCATCCAGGCTCTACATGACGCAAGGAGTTCGACCATGATCCACCCCATCGAGAACACCCCTCGTGCAGCGCGGTCCGGCCGGCTGGGCCACGCAATGACGATCGCCGCGTTGGCGGCAGCGCTGGCCGCGTGTGATCGTAGCCAGCCCGTGGCGCCCGAGCGCGCCGCGCCGGACGCACCGTCGCTGACGCTGAACCCCGCGTGCGATCCCGGGCTGGGCGGAACGACGCACTTGGATTCCATCCTGGCGCCGGAGACGTGGAGCCGCGCGAACAACCCGCACCGGGTGTACACCTCCATCCACATCGAGGGCGCGGGCGTGCTGACGCTGCAGCCGGGCGTGCTGGTCTGCTTCGAGTACGCCGGCGCCCTGCGCGCCCACAACGGCGGACGCCTGGTGGCAGACGGGCTGGACACCGCGCGCATCGTCCTGACCGCCACCTCTCCCGGCTTTGGTTGGCGCGGCGTGCGGCTTTCGGGCTCCCCCGCCTCTCCCAGCTCGCTCAGGAACGTGCGCATCGAGCATACGGGGGGGTTGGAGTACGCATTGTCCACGTACGACTACCACGCCGCGGTGATCGACAGCGCCGTGATCAGGCAAAACCAGCTGGGCCTTTCCCTGTGGGGACGCGGAACGAACATCCGCCGCTCGCGCGTGGACACCGTCACCGTCTTCAGTTATCCGGCGGTGGAGCTGGGCACCCTCATCACCTTCGAGGAAAACGTCATCCGCGGCGCGGCGGGCATAGGGCTGTCGGTGGTGGGTACGCACGGCATCTCGCTGCTGGGCGGACGCGTGGAGGGGAGCGGGAGCATCGGCCTGTGGGTGACCACCACGGGCCCGGGGTTCGTGGACACGCGGCCGGTGCGCGTGGTGGGCGGCGCCAGCTACCCCGCCCGGATGGTGGTCAGCGCGTTTCCGCGCATCTACCCGGCGCTCTCGCACCAGGACAGCCTGCTGGGCAACGCGCGCGACACCCTGGTGGTGGCCGGCGGCATCCTGCAGGCGTTCGCCTACCCCACCCAGGCGCTTCCGTGGCACGTGACGGAGATCATCACCGTACGGTACTACGGGATCCTTCGCGCGTGGCCGGGTGCCAGCCTGGCCTTTGACCCGCACGCCAGGATCAACGCGGTGGACGGCGGGCGCGTGGTGGCCCGGGGAACGGCGGCGGCCCCGGTGCTCTTCACGGAGGCGAACCCGGGCCAGGGCTGGTCCGGAATGAGGTTCGACGGATCCCCCACGCTCAGCAGCTATCTCACCAACGTGCGCATAGAGCACGTGTGGTACGGCCCAGCCGTGGAAGCGTACGCCTCCCACCCGGTGGTCGTCGACAGCGCCGTCTTTCGACAGAACGGAGCCGCCGCCTGGCTGCAGGCGTCGAACTCGCGGTTCAGCCGATCCCGCGTGGACACCACTTTCATCGACGGTCCCGCGGTAGCGCTCTCGGGGGATGGCACCACGATGGAGAGCACGCTCATCCGCGGGTCGGCCGGGGACGGACTGATGGTCGGCTGGCCTATCCCTCAGGTTCAATCCTGCGAGATCCGCGACAGCGCGGGCCATGGAATCCTGCTTTACGACGCCACGGACGTACACAACTGCAACCTGGTCGACAACGGCGGGGTCGGGATCCGGAACCTGGGCGCCGCCACCGCCGACGTGGAGAACAACTGGTGGGGGGATGCGGCAGGCCCCACGGGAACGAACGGGGATGGCGTCTCCGGCGCGCTGGATTACACGCCCTGGCGCACCACGCCGTACGTGCTGCCGTACGTGCCGTAGGCGGCGGCGCGGATCTTCCGGATGGGCGGATCGCGAGAGCTGTCCGATCCGCCCATCCACCAGGGTTTCCAGATGGCGATACGCATCGGCCCGGCGGGGCCGCCCGATCCCGTGCGCGACCACCTGGCGGAGGTGCGGCGCGCGCTGATGCGGCTGCACAAGGCGCTGATCGACTCCGAGCGCCCTCGCTTCGAGGCGCGCCGCGGCGGCGCCGTCACCAGCACGCAGCTGCTGGGGGCGCTGCTGGACGACCCCTTCTTCCAGTGGTTGCGCCCCTTCTCGCAGCTGATGGCGGCGATGGACGAGGCGCTGTTCGACGGCGACGAGCCGGTGACGGTGGAGGGCGCGCGCGGCTTCGTGCAGCGCGCCCACGCCCTCGTCACTCCCGCGGCCGGCGATGCGGACGACTCGCCGTACGCACGGGCCCGCCTGCGCGACCCCGCCGTGCTCTTTGCCCACACCGAGTTCCACCGCCGGGTGGCCGCCGCGCTACTGGCGTACGGAGACGCCGCGGCGTAGGCTGTCCCGCCCCGCGCACCGCCGGGCCCTGCCCCGCACCGCTGGCATCCGGTGTCTTTCCACGCGGTTAGCGGCCTGTTAAGATTTTAGCACACGCCCGCACTTTCTCGTCCGGGCGGGGTACACCCGCCTCCGATCACCATCCGGAAACCCCTCGCATCCCGTGCAATGAAGCCGATTCGTCCGATGCTGCTCGCCGCGCTGGCGCTGGGCGCGCTCGCCCCCGCGGTCCCCGCGCGCGCGCAGGCGGTGGCCGACACCGCGCCGGCCAACTGGCACCTGCTGGACCCCACCGCCGACCGCGTTCCCGGCATCAGCGCGGAGCGCGCGCACCGCGAGCTGCTTTCCCGCCTGCGCCCGCGCGACACCGTCGTCGTCGCCATCCTGGACAGCGGCATCGAGGTGGACCACCCGGACCTGGCGCCCATCATCTGGACCAACCCGCGCGAGCGCGCCGGCAACGGCCGCGACGACGACGGCAACGGCTACGTGGACGACGTGCACGGCTGGGACTTCCTGGGCAGCCGCGACGGCCGCGACGTGGACAACGACACGTACGAGATCACCCGCCTGTACGCCCTGTGCCGCGCCCCCGGCGCCACCGAGGCCGGCGGCACGCCGTGCAGCGAGATCCGCCCCGCCTTCGAGAGCCGTCGTCAGGAGGCGCAGGCCAACCTGCAGCAGGTGCGGCAGATCGAGCAGGCGGTGACGGAGATCTGGGCGGCGCTTCGCCAGCACCTGGGCGCGGAGCCCACCACGGCGGCCGTGCAGGCCATCCAGACCACCGACCCGCAGCTGTCGCGCGCCCGCGGCATCTACCTGCAGATCGCCGAGCAGGGCTTTACCCTGCAGGACGTGATCGACCAGCGCGAGTCGCTGGAGGGGGAGGTGCAGTACGGGATGAACCCCGACTTCGACCCGCGCGGCCTGGTGGGCGACAACTACGCCAACCCCAACGAGCGCGGCTACGGCAACCCCGAGGTGGAGGGGCCGGACGCCAGCCACGGGAC
>DASTNU010001094.1:0-3328 GCA_035720605.1 Longimicrobium sp.
CGAGCAGCCCCCCCTGTTCCTCCTCGTGCTGCGCCAGCAGGGGCGTGGCGCTGCCCAGGAGCAGGAGGGTTGCGGCGGCCAGGTGCGAGCGACGCATGTTGCTTTCTCTACCGGTCTTCGTAGGTGGTCTTGCCTCCGCGGGGCCGGAGCGGCCCCGCGGAGACCCGTACTTCCGCCGGCGTCAGCCGACGAACTTGCCCTGGATCAGGAACGTCACCACGATGGCGAAGAGGGCGGCGCCCTCGACGAACGCGGCAAGGATCAGGGCGGCCGTCTGGATGGTGCCGGCCATCTCCGGCTGGCGGGCCATCCCCTCGGTGGCGCCGCGGCCGATGAGGCCGATGCCGATGCCGGCACCGATCACCGCCACGCCCGCGCCCAGGCCCGCGCCCAGCAGGCCGTTCGCCATCGCACTCGCAGCTTCCTGAAGCAGCATCTTGGTATCTCCGTGATGGAGCGTTGTCTCAGTCAGGCACAGCCCCGTGCGGACCCTGGGTCCGCGGACGCCAGCCGGCTTGCGCCGCGCGTCCTCCCCGGGCGCCCATCTCCCGGGTACTGTACGACGGGGGTGGAGCGGCCCCCCGCCGGCGGCGGATTGAAGGCTCCGCCGCGCGCCTCCGTCTTTTCGAGAAGTGCGTTAGTGCGTGAGTGCGTGAGCTGGCCGGACCGCGGCCTTCAGCGCCCCTCGACATCACTCCGCACCGACACTCCGGACCCGCACCCCGTACCGAATCCACTCACGCACTAACGCACTCACGCACTAACGCACTTTCCTCAGTGCGCGTGCCGCACCAGCCCGATGAACACGCTGGTCAGCACCGCGAAGATGAAGGCCTGCAGGAACGACACGAACAGCTCCAGGAAGGTGATGGCCACCGCCATGAGGACGGGGCCCACCGCGATCGCGTAGCTGCCGAACACGAAGATCAGCGAGATGATGGCCAGCATCACGATGTGCCCCGCCGTCATGTTGGCCATCAGACGGATGGCCAGCGCGAAGGGGCGCGTGAACTTGCCCAGCAGCTCGATGGGGAACAGCGCGATCGCCATCGTCCACCCGGCCGCGGGATGCATCCCCGGCGGGACGAAGAACAGGGTCTTCAGGTAGTGCCTGGGGCCCAGCGCGATCAGGCCGCCGATCTCCGCCACCACCAGCGTCATGGCCGCCAGCGCCACCGTCACCGAGAAGCTCGCGGTGGCCGTGGAGCCGAAGGGGATGAGCCCCAGCAGGTTGGCGAAGAGGATGAAGAAGAACAGGGTGATGATGAAGGGAGCGTACTTCTCGCCCCCGTGCCCCACGTTGGGCATCACCACCTCGTTGCGCACGTACAGCACCAGCGCCTCGATGGCGTTGTGCCGCTTGCCGGTGGTGCGCCCCGGCTGCGCCCGCGCCGCCAGCCCCGCGCCGCCCAGCAGCACCACCAGCGTCAGCACCGCGGCGATGGCCAGGAAGAGCACGTGCTTGGTGGGCGTCATGTCGATGCCGGCCACCATCCACGAGCCCTTGGCGGGAAAGTGGAACACCGCGCCACCCGGGAGCTCCCACTCGCGAGAGTCCTGGATGTGGTGCATGAAGTCGATCTGGTTGCCGCCGCCGTGGCCCTCTTCCGCGGGCGCGCCGTGCGTCTCGGCGACCTGGGCGTCCGGGGTGCCGTGCGTGCCGCCCATCGTCTGCACCGCCGCCTGGCCGGCGGGGTCCGCCGCGGTGGCGTGCGAGTCGGCCGGCCCCTGCACCTCGGTGGGAGCCGGCGCGTGCGCGGGGTCCGCCTGCTGCGGCGCGCCCGCCAGGACCAGGAGCACTGCGATACTGGAGATCATCGACCCTTCAGCTTCCGTTCGCCGGCCGCCAGCGCGACCGGCTCCAGCAGTGTGGTTGCGAACAGCACCGAGACCAGCGAAAACAGGAACGGCCCCGCGGCCACCCCGGTGGCCGGCACCAGCAGCAGGGCCCCGGCGACCACCAGCAGCAGGCGGCCCAGCATTCCCACCCCGTACGCCGCCAGCCGGTTGCCCGGCAGCGCCGCCGCGGCGATCACGAAGACCAGGAGCTGGAACGCGCACGCCACCAGCACCCCCGCCCCCACCGCCCCGCGCGCCCCCGGCGCCATCGCCGCGCCGATCGCGAAGACCAGCCCTCCGATGGCCGCCACCCCACCCAGCAGCACCGCCCAGGGCCGGCTCACCGCCCACCTCCCCGGCCGCTCAGCCGCCGGTACATCCACAGCGTGCTGAGCCCGAACCCCACGAACACCCCCGCCAGCAGCAGCCATGGCTCCGTTCCCAGCCGTCCGTCCAGCCAGCGACCCAGGACGAGACAGCCCAGCAGCACCAGCGTGAACTGCAGCCCCACCGAGGCCAGCTCGGCGCCCTGCGGCCCTTTTCCGCCCGGCGGGGACTTCCTGGAATCAGCAGCCATTTCCTTGCGTTCCCGGGCCTCCGGGGGTGTCGGCGCGCCCAATATAGGAGCTTGTGAAATTTTTCGCAAGCAGCTTGTGAATTTTTTCCCAAGGCTCTCGCGGCGGCGGGAAAAGCCTTGCTTGACGCCGATTCTCGCTGGCGTCTAATTTGCCGGTCCGGAGTGATGGAACGCGGACGAACGTTCGCTCCAGGTGATGTATCGCAAGTCCGCCACCCGACCCGATGAGCCATTCCGCACCGCCGCGCCGACGCATCCTGCTGCTGCTGCTCCTGGCGGCGCTGCCGGCCTGCACGCGTCCGCTCCCGCCGCCGCCGGACGGGATGCCGCCTCCGCCCCAGCCCCCGCCGCCGGCGCTGGTCACCTCGCTGCACGTGGAGACGGCGGCCGACACGGTGGTGCTGGCGCTGCGGGTGACCAACCCGCACCAGGCCCCGGTGCAGGTCGCCTTTCTCTCCGGCCAGACGTACGACTTCGCCGTGCTCGGCGGGGGACGCGAGATCTGGCGCTGGTCCGCGGACCGCGGCTTCACCCAGGCGGTGCAGACGCTCACGCTGGAGCCCGGCGGCACCTGGAGCTTCGGCGAGCGGTGGGTGCGCCCCCCGGGCATCCGCGGCGAGCTGACGGCGGTGGGGCGGCTGACCTCCAGCACCCACGCCGTCGAGCGGACGGCCGTCTTCCGCGTGCCGTGAACAGGGCCGCGCGCGTCCGCACGTTCCATTCCCGTGGCGCGGGGGCGGCCCCGGCGGAGGGCGCGGAAGCGCCCTTTCCCACGCTGGCGGACGTGCTGGCGGCGGCGCGGCGGCTGCAGGGCGTGGCCCGGCGGACGCCGCTGGAGGGCAGCGCCTGGCTCTCCGGCCAGGCCGGGGTGGAGGTCTGGCTCAAGCTGGAGACTCAGCAGCGCACGGGGTC
>DASTNU010001095.1:0-3681 GCA_035720605.1 Longimicrobium sp.
GCTTTCGCGGGGCACGCTGGCGGGGATCAACGCGCTGGCGCGCACCTTCAAGGCGATGTCGCTGGGCATCGCCATCCAGCACTACGAGCAGATCCCGGTCACCGCCACGCAGGACGACAACCCGCTCTTCGCGCGGCCCATCGTGCTGGACAGCGTGCTGTCGCTGCTGGAGCAGGCGCGGGCGGACCTGGCGTCGGTGCCGGCGGCGGAGCTGGCGGACTTCAACTCGCGCGTGGCCATCGGCTACAACCTGGGCGACGTGGTGAACGCCATGCTGGCCCGGTACTACCTGATCGACGGGCAGTACCAGGCGGCGTTCGACGCGGCGGCGCGGGTGCCGCTGACGCGGCTGAACGCGTTCTCGTACCCGGACCCGCTGCGCAACCCGGTGTGGGGGTACTCGCAGTTCTCGCTGGACTACGTGCGCGGCACGCAGGAGTTCGTGGCCGAGGCGGACTCGTCCGACGACCGGCCGGCGTTCTGGCTGCGGCTGGACCAGGCCACGGTGACGGGGTCGCCGGCGGTGCCGCTGCGCAACCTGCGGCAGTACGCGGACCGCAACTCGCCCTTCCCCATCTACCTTCCCGACGAGATGCGCCTGGTCCAGGCGGAGGCGCAGACGCGGCTGGGGAACCTGGGGCCGGCCGCCACGCTGGTGAACGCGGTGCGCACGCAGTGCACTCCCAGCGCCAGCAGCGGCACCTTCACCGAGCCGGTGGCGTGCATGCCCGCGCTGCCGGCGGACCGGCTGGACACGGCGGCGGAGCTGCTGACGGAGATCGCCTACCAGCGCCGCTACGAGCTGTACCTGCAGGGGGTGCGGTGGGAAGACATCCGCCGCTTCGGCACGGCGACGGCGGGCGAGACGCCCAGCGTGAACTGGTTCCCCCTGCCGCAGGGCGAGTGCATCCTGAACCCCGCCGCCCCCTGCTGACCTGAGCGGCGGTCACGGCGGATGAACGACGAGGGGCGCGCCCGGCCGGGCGCGCCCCTCGCGTTTTCGGTGAGCCACACCCGCGGCAACGCCCGTCATTCTGATACCAGGTCCTGAAAAAGAATGCCTCACGCAGAGTCAGCAGGGGAAGCAGAGTCGTCCCTTGCACAGACCCAAACTCTGCTCACTCTGCTGACTCTGCGTGAGGCATTCTTCCTTTTCTCGGATCTGGCATGAGGGAGCGCCCGCACCCGATCCGGCGGGCGCCGCGAATCAGAACAGCACGCGATAGACGAGGGCGAGGTTGCGGCCGGGGTTGGGCGCCCAGTCCTTGATGCGGCTGGTGGCCTCGCGGTGCAGCTCGTTCCCCAGGTTCTCGCCGCGCAGGGTGATGGAGTGCACCAGTCCGCCGCGGGTCAGGCGGAACCCCGCATCCATCCGGAAGACGGTGTGCGCCGGCGTCACGCTCTCCGCCGCGGAGCCCACGCGGTCCTGCCGCAGCTCGTGGTGCAGCTCGCCGCCCAGCGACCAGGTGCCGTTGTCCCACCGCGCAAACCCGCCGACGCGCGGCGGCGGCATGAACGAGAGCGGCGTGCCGTCCCCCTGCCGCGCGTGCAGCAGGTCGCCGGAAAGCCCCAGCGCCAGGTCGCTGCGCGCCGCCCACTCCAGGAACCCCTCCACCCCCTGCAGCACCGCCTCGCCCTGGACGTAGCGGTAGACGCTGACGGGGTGCCCGCCCACGTTCGTGTCCGGCTGCGCCAGCAGGTACACGTAGTTTTCCACGCGGTTGTGGTAGGCGACGAACTGCCCGTTCCAGCGGCGGTTCTGCACGCGCAGCACGCCCTCTACGCTGGTGCCGCGCTCCGCCCGCAGCGTGGGCGTGCCGTACTCCACCGACCCCGTCCCCGCGTGCAGCGCGCCGGAGAACATCTCCTCCACCGTGGGCGCGCGGAACGAGCGCGCCAGGCTGCCGCCCACCGAAACCGCGTCCGTCACCGGGATCCGCAATCCGACGGAGCCGGAGAGCGCCCGGAAGGTGCGGTCCACCCCCGGCCCGAACTTCTCGCTGTCGCGGGACTCGATGCCGTAGTGGTCGAACCGCCCGCCCAGCTGCAGCGCCGCGTCCCCGCCCAGCCCCAGCTCCTGGTAGCCGAACGCGCCCCACGCCCGCGAGTCCGCCGCCGGGGTGAGCGCCGCGGGACCCGTCGACGCGTAGCGCTTCACCAGCGCGGAGACGCCCCAGGCGCCCTCCGTGAAGGGCCCGATGGCGCCCTGGCGCAGCAGCAGGTTCACCGTCTGCGTGCGCAGCGCGAACGCCATCTGCACGTCACCGGCGCCGTCCAGCTCGTCGTGGGCGTAGTCCTGCGCCGTCGCCTCCGCGCGCAGGGTGGGGAAGCGCGCGGCGCCCAGCTCGGCCTGCCCGCGGAACGCCCCCTCGTACCGCTCGCCGCGCAGCCGCACGATGGTGCCGCCGGGCGGGATCGGCAGGCCGTACGCGAACCGGTACGCCCGCAGCGACGCGCCGGCCGCCGCGTGCGTGCCCACGTATCCCAGCCCCGCGGCGGCGTTCCAGTTGCGCGAGTCCGTGTTCCCCAGCCGGCTTCCCAGCACCGGGTCGTCGCCGATGCGCACGTCTCCGGCGCTGCGGGCGCCCCCGCGCAGGGTGAGCGCCCAGCGCTCCCCCAGCGGCGCGCTCAGCCGCAGCGATCCGCCGCCGCCGGGGAGCGCGGATTCCGTCTGCGCCGCGGCCAGGCCCTCCACGCGCGCCGGGACGCTGGTGGGGATGTCGCCGGAGATGACGTTCACCACGCCGCCCAGCGCGTTGTTGCCGTACAGCAGCGTGGCGGGGCCGCGCACCACCTCGATGCGCTGCGCCGTGAGCGGGTCGATGGTGACCGCGTGGTCCACCGCGCTCCCCGCCAGGTCCGACGAGCGCTGCCCGTCCTGCAGGATGAGGATGCGGTCGCCGGTGAGGCCGCGCATGATGGGGACGGCGGCCGCGGGCCCGTTGTAGCGCACGCGAATCCCCGGCTGCGAGGCCAGCGTCTGCGCCACGGTGCCGGCCAGGTTGCGCTCCAGCCCCTTTCCCGTGAGCTGCGTGGTCGCCTGCGCCACGGCGCGCGCGTCCGCCTCGCCGGGGGTGGCGGTGACCTGCACCTCCTCCAGCGAGAGCGGCGTGGCCCGCAGCGCGAAGCGCGTCTCCGCGGGCGCGCCGGCGCTGATCACGACCGACTGCACCGCCGGCGCGTAGCCGATGCGCGTCGCCTGCACGCGGTACGTGCCCGCGGGGAGCGAATTGAAGGAGAACCGCCCCGCATCGTCCGCGCGGGCGTCGCGAGCCAGGTGCAGGATGGTGACGCGCGCCTGCGGCAGCGGCCGCCCCGCCTCGTCCTGCACGATCCCCGTCAGCGACGCGGCGCGCGGCGTCTGTGCATCCGCCGGCGCCGCGAAAAAGAACGATGCCGCCAGCAGCGAGCAGGCGGCCGTATACACGATCCGTTTCATCATCTTCCCATCCCTCTGTAATTCCGTTTCAAGACGAACGCACGGGCATTTTAAGGTCATTTAAATTTAATGTCAAGCGTCTCAGCTTTTAAGGAACAACAACGAATGGGCCTCACACGGAGTCAACGGAGTTAACGGAGTCCTGCTCCCGCCCATTCCGCAGAGCTTCTGACGGGCAGATCCATCCGGAGAGGGTAGAACGAAACTCCGTTTACTCCGTTGACTCCGTGTGAGGCCCCATT
>DASTNU010001096.1:0-5522 GCA_035720605.1 Longimicrobium sp.
GAAGGTGCTGGCCGCCTGTGGGTCGGGGATGCGCTCGCGCACGGCGGGGTCCGCGAACGCGCTGAACCTGCCGAACTCCCTCCGCCGCCCCTCCGTCACCAGTTTTCCCAGCTCCGCCGGATGGTCGGTGAAGTACTGGAAGGGCGTGCTGGCGGCCCACTCCTGCCCCATCCACAGCAGCGGCGTGCAGGGCGATAGCAGCAGCAGCGCGCTGGCCGCGCGGTAGACGGCCAGCGGCACGCTCTCCGTCAGCCGGTCGCCGAAGGCGCGGTTGCCCACCTGGTCGTGGTTCTGGATGCAGTGCACGAACGCCCGGGGCGGCAGCCCCTCCGCCGGGGTGCCGCGCGGCGCGCCATGGTTCCTGGACTCCTGCCCCTCGTAGAACCATCCCCGCCGCAGCGTGCGGACGATGTCGTCCACCGTCCCCGTGAAGTCGCCGAAGTACGCCTCGTGGTCGCCGGCGGTGTGGCGGCGCAGCTGGTGATGGAAGTCGTCCGCCCACACGGCGTCCAGGCCGCACCCTTCCGGCGGCGGCAGCAGCATCCGCCTCTCGTTGCGCTCGTCCTCCGCGATCAGCACGAAGCGGCGACCGGCGGGGAGCGATTCGCGGACGCGCGCCGCGAGCTCCTGCAGCAGGTGGACCGGCGAATCGTCCAGGATGGCGTGCGTGGCGTCCATCCGCAGGCCGTCCACGTGGTACTCGTGCGCCCAGTGCAGCGCGTTCTGGATGGCGAGCTCGCGCACCGGCCGCCGGCCGTAGTCGATGGCGTCTCCCCAGGGCGTGCGGTGGCGGTCCGTGAAGTACTGGCCGCCGGTGACCGCGTGCAGGTAGTTGCCCTCCGGCCCCAGGTGGTTGTAGACCACGTCCAGGATGACGGCCAGCCCGCGCGCGTGCGCCGCGTCCACGAAGCGCCGGAACGCCTCCGCCCCGCCGTACGACGACTCCGGCGCGTACAGGTAGACGCCGTCGTATCCCCAGTTGCGGGCGCCGGGAAACTCGGCGACCGGCATCGGCTCCACCGCGGTCGCGCCGAGCGCCGCGATGTCGTCCAGCCGATCGATCAGCGCAGCGAAGGTCCCCTCCTCCGTCGCCGTTCCCACGTGCAGCTCGTAGATGACGAGCTCGTCCGCGGAGACTCCCTTCCATCCATCGTCCGTCCAGCGGAAGGTGGATGGATCGACCACCTCCGACGGCTCGTGCACCCCGTCCGGCTGCGCGCGCGAGGCGGGATCGGGAAACGCGTCCTTTTCGTCGAGCCGATACCGGTACCGCGCGCCCGCGCCGATCCCCGCCACCGTCCCGGCGAACCAGCCTTCCGCCTGCGCCGCCAGCGGATGGACGGCTTCCGCGTCCGGCCCGTAGACCACCACCTCCACCGCGCGGCTGGACGGCGCCCAGACGCGAAACTCCACGCCCCCCTCCACCACGTTCGCGCCGAAGGGCAGGCGCCACCTGTTCGAACTGCTCATTTCCATCGTCTGGTCAATCATGAACTGCTTGACCTCACGCAGAGTCAGCAGCGTTAGCAGAGGAACATCAGAATTCCAACTCTGCTAACTCTGCTGACTCTGCGTGAGGCCATTCTTTTTCAGGACCCGGCACCGTCCCGCGCACCTTCCGAAACGCCCTGGTCGTCCTCGATCAGCACCATCATCGACCGGCCCTCCAGCGTCACCGTCTGGCCTTCGGGGAGGCACAGGTGCTTTTCCGGCAGCTCCGGCCGCGCCGTGTCCAGCATCACGCACCACCCGCGCGAGCGCCCGAAGTCCGGCAGGGTGAAGTCGATGGAGGCGCCGTCGGCGTTGAAGAGCAGGAGAAAGTTGGCGTCCGTGATGCGCCGGCCCTGGTCGTCCCACTCCTCCATGGCCTCGCCGCCCATCGCCATGCCGAAGCAGCGCACGTAGCCGCTGGTCCAGTCCTCGTCCCCCATCTCCTCGCCGGCGGGGCTCAGCCACACCAGGTCGCGCACCTCCGAGCCGCGGATCTCGCGCCCGCGAAAGAACTTGCGGCGGCGAAAGGTGGGGTGCTCCCGCCGCAGCCGCGCCACCCGCCGGGTGAACTCCAGCAGCTCGCGCTCGCGGTCGTCCAGCTCCCAGCTCACCCAGGAGAGCTCGTTGTCCTGCGCGTACGCGTTGTTGTTGCCGTGCTGCGTGCGCCCCATCTCGTCGCCGTGGCCGATCATGGGCACGCCCTGGGACAGCAGCAGCGTCGCCAGGAAGTTGCGCTTCTGCCGCTCGCGGGCGCGCAGGATGTCCGGCCGGTCGGTGGGCCCCTCCACCCCGAAGTTGTAGGAGTGGTTGTGGTTGTCGCCGTCCTGGTTGTTCTCGCCGTTGGGCTCGTTGTGCTTGTGGTTGTAGCTCACCAGGTCGTGCAGCGTGAACCCGTCGTGCGCCACCACGAAGTTCAGGCTCGCGTGCGGCTTGCGCCCGTCCTGCTCGTACAGGTCGCTGCTGCCGGTAAGCCGGTAGCCCAGCTCGCCCAGGGTGCCGGGGTCGCCGCGCCAGTAGGCGCGCACCGTGTCGCGGTAGCGGCCGTTCCACTCCGCCCACAGCACGGGAAAGTTGCCCACCTGGTAGCCGCCCTCGCCCACGTCCCACGGCTCGGCGATCAGCTTTACGTTGCTGATGACGGGGTCCTGGTGGATGACGTCGAAGAACCCCGAGAGCTTGTCCACCTCGTGGAGCTCGCGGGCCAGCGTGCTGGCCAGGTCGAAGCGAAAGCCGTCGACGTGCATCTCCTGCACCCAGTAGCGCAGGCTGTCCATCACCAGCTGCAGTGCCTGGGGATGCACCATGTTCAGCGAATTGCCGGTGCCCGTGTAGTCCATGTAGAGCCGCGGGTCGCCGGGCACGGTGCGGTAGTAGGTGGTGTTGTCGATTCCCCTGAACGACAGCGTGGGCCCCATGTGGTTGCCCTCCGCCGTGTGGTTGTAGACCACGTCCAGGATCACCTCGATCCCCGCCGCGTGCAGCGTCCGCACCATCTCCTTGAACTCGCGCACCTGCGCGCCGTAGTCGCGCACGCTGGCGTAGCGCCCCGCGGGGGCAAAGTAGCCGATGGTGTTGTATCCCCAGTAGTTGCGCAGTCCCTTCTGCACCAGGAAGTAGTCGTCCACGATCTCGTGCACGGGCAGCAGCTCGATCGCGGTGACGCCCAGCGACTTCAGGTGCTCGATGACGGCCGGGTGCGCCACCGCCGCGTAGGTGCCGCGGATCTCCTCCGGGATGTCCGGATGGAGCCTCGTCAGCCCCTTGACGTGCGCCTCGTAGATGACCGTCTCGTGCCAGGGGATGTCCGGCGGCTGGTCGCCCTGCCAGTCGAAGCCGTCGTCCGCCACCACCACGCCCTTGGGCACGCCCCAGGCGTCGTCGGTGTCGTCCAGCACCCAGTCGTCGCCGGGTTGGTCGAAGGGGTAGGCGAACGGGTGCGCGTCCCAGTGCACGCGGCCGGCGAGGGCGCGTGCGTAGGGGTCGATGAGCAGCTTGAACGGGTTGCAGCGCTGCCCCCTGCCGGGGTCGTAGGGGCCGTTGATGCGGTAGCCGTAGAAGGTGCCGGGTCCGAGGCCTTCGACGTAGCCGTGCCAGACGAAGGTGGTGCGCTCGCGCAGGCGGTAGGTGCGCGAGGGCTGGGCATCCCCGGGCGCGTCGAAGATGCAGAGCTCCACCTCCCACGCCGCCTCGGAGTAGATGGCGAAGTTGGTGCCCCTGCCGTCCCAGGTGGCGCCCAGGGGATACGGCTTGCCGGGCCAGGCGGTGGTGGCGGTCTCCAGGAAGCCGGGGACGTGGTGGTCCGGCGGCGCGGGCTTGCCCGCCTGCCCCGGGCTGGTCCACCCGAAGGGGAGCGGCGGCCGCGGCGACTTTCTGCGGTCCCCGCCGCCGCCGCTGGAGGCGTGCACGTTGCCGGCGCCGCCCCACGGCTCCGTTCCCTGGGGCACGAGCTCGCCGCCGGCGGCAAAGAGGTGGTCCGCGGCCGTCGCCGGCCCCTCCGCGGCGGCCGGGTCGAGGTTCGGATCCGGCTGCTCGTCAGATGCGGGCGCGTGGTCGTCCGTGGCCGTTGGTGTGTCGGAATCCGGCTGATCGCTGCCGTGGTCGTGGAAGTGGTCCTGGTCCATCCGGAGTCTGTCTCTCTGCTGGATTTGGTTGCGATTCTCATCCGGCAAACGTGCCGTCCGCCCGCGGGAGCGAATGTAGTTGAAGCCCCGCGTAGTTTGCGGGGCTTTCCGCCGTCGTTGCGGCGAGTTCACTCGCTCCGGCGCGAGGGTGGGCCCACGTGGCCGGCCTCGCGCCCGGCGGTTGAAACCGCTGCTGGAACGTCACGAAGTCCGCCTGCGCGGACCGTCCCGGGTCGGGTGAGTGCCACGTTGGACGGATCTGCGCCGTTTCGCCGTCGAAGCCCCGCGCAGTTTGCGGGGCTTTCCGCCGTCGTTGCGGCGAGTTCACTCGCTCCGGCGCGAGGGTGGGCGGATCGCTATCCCCCACCGTGCCCGCTTCTTGCTCCGCCCCCCGCCACCCGCGCGGAAAATCACCCGCGCACCACGCATCCCGATCGGCAGCGACGTGAATCCAACGGACCCGGCCGCGCGGCCACGCCGCCGCATTCCCACGGCCACGTACCGCATCCAGTTCAACCGCGACTTCACCTTTCGCCAGGCCACCGCGCTGGTCCCCTACCTGGCGGAGCTGGGCGTGAGCGACCTGTACGCCTCGCCGTACCTGCAGGCGCGGCCGGAAAGCATGCACGGCTACGACATCGTGGACCACAAGCGGCTCAACCGGGAGATCGGCAGCCGGCGCGACCTGGCCAGGATGTCGGCGGCGCTGCGTGAGCACGGACTGGGCCACGTGCTGGACATCGTCCCCAACCACATGGGGATCGCCATGGGCGCGCGGGGCAGGCGCAACCGCTGGTGGATGAGCGTGCTGGAGAACGGCCCCTCCTCCGACTACGCGCGGCACTTCGACATCGACTGGAACCCGCGCAACCCGAACCTGGCGGGCAAGGTGCTGCTTCCCGTCCTCGGCGACCAGTACGGCTTCGTGCTGGAGCGGGGCGAGCTGAAGCTGGTGTACGAGGCGGGGCAGTTCCGCATCGAGTACTACGAGAACGTCTTTCCCGCCGCGCCGGCCAGCACCGCCGCCGTCCTGGAGCTCGCGCTGCAGCGGCTCCACGGGGCGGCCGAGCCGGACCGGATGGAGCTGGAGTCCATCGCCGCGGCGCTGCGCCGCCTGCCCCCGGCGCGCCGGCGCGATCCCGGGAGCATGCGGGAGCGCACCCGCGAGCGCTGGGTCACCCGCCGGCGGCTGCGCGACCTGGTCTACCGCTCCGGTCCCGTCCACCAGGCGCTGGACGCGGCCGTCGCCGGGTTCAACGGCACCCCGGGCGACCCGCACTCCTTCGACGCGCTGGACGCGCTGCTGGGGGAGCAGGCGTACCGGCTGGCGTACTGGCGGGTGGCGGCGGAAGAGATCAACTACCGGCGCTTCTTCGACGTCAACGACCTGGCGGGGGTGCGGGTGGAGCG
>DASTNU010001097.1:0-8750 GCA_035720605.1 Longimicrobium sp.
CGAGTACCTGGCGGCGGTGCGCGGCATCGTGGGGCAGCTGGCCTGAGCGGCGGCGGCGCGTGCCAGCCGCGGACGGCTGGCCCGCGATGCGTCATCAGCTTCTGAAAGATGGGTGGAAACGATGATCCTTCTCGTCGAGGACAATCCGGACAACCAGGAGATGTACCGCCTCATCCTCGCCCATCACGGCTACGCGGTGCTGCAGGCGTGGGACGGAGAGGCCGGCCTCAGGATGGCCCGCGACCACCGTCCCGAGCTGATCCTGATGGACCTGACCATGCCGCTCGTCGACGGCCTGGAGGCCACGCGGAGGCTCAAGGCCGATCCCGCCACCGCCGCCATCCCCGTCATCGCCCTCACCGCCCAGGTGGAGCCGGAGACCCGCGCGGCCGCGGCTGCCGCCGGGTGCGTCTCGTTCCTCCCCAAGCCGGCTCCCCCCCGGCAGGTGGCGGCCGAGGTCGAGCGCGTTCTCGCGGCGCGGCCCCAGCCGCGCGGGGCTGCCGCCCGCGCCGACGCGGGCCCCGCAACGAGGCCTCGGGAAAGGAGGGAGTGAATGGACGGACCGTCGTTCTTTCCCGAAGCGCTCCGCGCGATCGTGGCCGACCTGCGCGAAGGCGACCACGCGCACCCGCGGCTGAACCGCGCCGAAGCCGCCATCGACCACCTGGGCCGGCGGCTCCACGGCCTGGGGTACGTTCGCGGCGGCGAGATCGCCGACCGCCTTACCGCGGCGCTCGGCGAGCTGGGCGCGGCCCACCACCTTCGAGAGGAGGAGCGCGGCACGCCGGTGCACCAGGCCGTCGTGCACCTGGAGGCGGCACTGGACGGCACCGGCGCGGGCGTCCTGCCGGCGGCGCCCTGACCCGGTGCCCCGGCGTTCCGCCGCACGAAGGGCGGCGGGCTGCCGGGGGGCGCTGGTTTTCCGCGGTGCCGGGGATCGAACTGAACGCACCGAACTTGCGTGTCTTTCGCGGGCTCGCGAAGGCTCCCTGCCCGGGTGCGGCCTTCGGAAGGCCGCGGGCCGACCGTTCATTCAAGGCCGGACGCGGCGCCGCGCAGGCTGGGGGGGTCCCGCCATGGCCGATCGCGTTCCGCCGCACGCCCGCTTCCATCGGGAGCCGGATTCATGACCATCCCCACCGAGCCCATCGGCAGCATCCCGAGGCCCCACGCGCTGATCGAGGCGGTCGCGGACGGAAACGTGGACGATCCCGCGCTGGTCCCGCTCTTCGAGGCGGCCACGCGGGACACCATCGAGCGGTTCGAGGCCACGGGCTCGCCCGTCATCACCGACGGCGAGCAGCGCAAGTACCACAACTTCTGGACGTACTCCGTGCACGGGCTGCCGAACACGGCCCCGGACGGCTTCAGGATTCCCTTCGCGGCCGGCCACATCCGCCGCATGCCGCGCCTCACCGGCGGCCCCTTTCGCTACCAGCGCTACGCGGACGGCTACCTGGACGTGGCCATGCGCTACGCCACCCGGCCGGTAAAGCAGGCCGTCATCTCCCCCTCGGCGCTCAGCCTGATGTATCCGGCGGATGGGATTCCCGGGTACTCGCGCGACCAGTTCATCGACGACCTGCTGCGCGAGCACGAGCGCGAGATCCGCCGCTGCCTGCAGAAGGGCGCGTACCGGGTGCAGATCGACTTCACCGAGGGGCGGCTGGCGATGAAGATCGACCCCTCCGGGCACCTGCTCAACAGCTTCATCGACCTGAACAACCTGGCGCTCTCCCGCTTCTCCGCCCGGGAGCGCGCGCTCCTTGGCGTGCACACCTGCCCCGGCGGGGACCGCGACTCCACGCACAGCGCCGACGTGGACTACGCCGAGCTGCTCCCCAGCCTCTTTCAGCTCAAGGTGGGGAACTTCTACATCGCCCTGGCGGGGGAGTCGGACCGCGTGCGGGTGCTCAGGATCATCCGGCAGCACATGAAGGCGGACCAGCGGGTCTTCGTGGGCGTGGTCGCGCCCATCGATCCCCGGGTGGAAACCCCGGAGGAGGTGCGCGACAGGGTGGTCGAGGCGGCGGAGTACATCCCCGTCGAGCAGCTGGGCACCACGGACGACTGCGGCTTCGCGCCGTTCAGCGACGACGAGTCCACCACCCGTGACACGGCGTTCGCCAAGATCCGCTCCCGCGTGCTGGGCACCGCGCTCGCGGCGGACACGCTGGGCGTCTGACCGATGACGACCCACGACGACGAAGACGCCCTGCTGCACTCCGTCGCGCTGCAGAACGCCCAGAGCATCCTGCTGGCCCGGCAGCGCGCGGAAGAGGAGCTGGTGCGCGCCAAGGAGGCGCTGGAGGCGAGGACGGAAGAGCTCGCCCGCTCGCTCTCGATGATGCAGGCGACGCTGGAGTCCACCACCGACGGCATCCTGGCGACGGACGACCAGGGCGGGATCACCTGCTTCAACGAGAACTTCGTCCAGATGTGGCGGATGCCGCACGAGGTGGTGGGCGCCGGCGCGTACCGGCCGGTGCTGGAGGCCATGTGCGGGCACTTCGCCGACCCCCGCCCGTTCCTGGCACGGGTCGAGGCGATCCACGCGTCCTCGCCGCCGGAGAGCTTCGACGTGCTGGAGCTGGCCGACGGCCGGGTGTTCGAGCGGTTTTCGCGGGTGCAGACGGTGGAGCACCGCCACGTGGGGCGGGTGTGGAGCTTTCGCGACGCCACGGAGCGCACCCGCGCGGAGAAGGAGCTGCGCGAGGCCAAGGAAGAGGCCGAGGGGGCCAACCTCGCCAAGAGCGAGTTCCTGGCGGTGATGAGCCACGAGCTGCGTACGCCGCTGAACGCCATCGGCGGCTACGCGGACCTGATCGAGATGGGGATTCGCGGACCCGTGACCGAAGAGCAGCGCGAGGACCTGCGCCGCATCCAGAAGAGCCAGCGGCACCTGCTGGGGGTGATCAACGAGGTGCTGAACTACGCGAAGCTGGAGACCGGCACCGTCCAGTACGACGTGACCGACATCCCCGTGCGCGACGTGCTTTCGGGCGCGGAAGGGCTGGTGTCACCGCAGGTCTGGTCCAACGGGCTCACCCTGAACATCGTCGAGTGCCCCGGCAACGCCGCCGTCCGCGCCGACGGGGAGAAGCTCCGGCAGATCCTGGTGAACCTGCTTTCCAACGCGGTGAAGTTCACCGGCCGCGGCGGGCGGATCGACCTGTTGTACGAGGTCCGCGGGGACCGGGTGCGCCTTTCCGTACGAGACACGGGAATGGGGATCCCCAGGGAGAAGCTGGACGCGATCTTCGAGCCGTTCGTGCAGGTGCGCTCCGGGCTTACCCGGACGGCGGAAGGGACGGGGCTGGGGCTTTCCATCAGCCGCGACCTGGCCCGCGGCATGGGCGGCGACCTCACCGTCGAGAGCGTGCTGGGAAAGGGGAGCACCTTCACCCTGGAGCTTCCCGCGGCCTGACTCCCCGCTCCGCGGCCGTGCCGGACCTTTGCCCCCTTCCGCGCTGTACATACGCGCCTCGCGCCCGCGGCACCGCCGGCAGCCAGGCTTCCTGCCGGCCCACCGCACCTCCGCCGCAGGCGGCTCCTCCGCCGACGCGCCCGTTCCACCCGCCGGTGACGCTTGACGGCCCGCCTGTCTGCTAGTACACTAGCACGTGCTAATCCGCTAGCACGTGACCACGGTGCACACGGATCGCCGCCCGCCGTCCATTCCTGACAACCTTTTTCACGGCCCCCGCATCTCACCGCGCGTGCCGCCGCATTCCCTCCCTCCCGCCGTGCCCATGAAGAAGATCGTCCTCTCCCTCCCCGCCGCGTGCCTCGCCACGGCGCTGGCCGCGCAGAACCCGGCGGCCCCGGCGCCCGAGCCGCCGCAGACCGCCGCGGTGCGCACCACGCAGCCGGTGCGCGTGGACGGCGCGCTGAACGACGCGGCCTGGCAGGCGGCCACGCCCATCACCGCGTTCGTGCAGCTGGACCCCACCGAGGGGCAGCCGGCCACGGAGCGGACGGAGGTGCGCTTTCTGTACGACGACGGCGCGCTCTACATCGGCGCCATGCTGTACGACCGCCAGCCCGTTCGCGCGCGCCTGGGCCGGCGCGACATGGCGATGGACGCCAGCGACTGGCTCACCGTCATCCTGGACAGCAACCACGACCACCGCACGGCGTTCGGCCTGGAGGTGAACCCGCGGGGGGTGCGGCGCGACCAGACGCGCTCGGGGGAGGGCGAGGACGACTCGTGGGACCCGGTGTGGGAGGCGGAGACGGCGGTGGTGGACAGCGGCTGGGTGGTGGAGATGCGCATTCCCTTCAGCCAGCTGCGCTTCAGCGGGGCGGACGTGCAGACGTGGGGGCTGCAGGTGGAGCGGCAGATCGCCCGCAACCAGGAGTTCTCCGTCTGGTCGTTCACCCCGCGCGACCAGCCGGGAGGCATTCCGCGCTTCGGGCACCTGGCTGGGCTGGAGCGCATTCCCACGGGCAAGCGGCTGGAGGTGCTGCCGTACGCGGTGAGCCGCGCGGAGAACGTGGAGCGGGGCGCCAACCCCTTTCGCGAAGACCGCGAGTACGGGGTGGACGCGGGGCTGGACCTGAAGTACCGGCTCACCAGCAACTTCACCCTGGACGCCACCGTGAACCCGGACTTCGGGCAGGTGGAGGTGGACCCGGCGGTGATCAACCTGACCGCCTTCGAGACGCAGTTCGCGGAGCGGCGGCCCTTCTTCGTGGAGGGGGCGGAGATCTTCCGCTTCGGGGGCGACGGGACCAACCTGGCCTTCTACTCGCGCCGCATCGGCCGGCCGCCCACGCTGGCGCCGCCGGTGGCCGCGCGCGACGTGCCCACCACCACCCGCATCCTGGGCGCGGCCAAGCTCTCCGGGCGCACGCAGGGCGGGTGGGCCATCGGCGTGCTGGACGCGGTCACCGGCCGCGAGACCGCGCGGTTCGTGACGGCGGAGGGCGAGAACGACCGCATGACGGCGGAGCCGCTCACCAACTACTTCGTGGGCCGCGCCCGACGCGAGAGCCGCGCGGGGCAGACGGCGATCGGCGGGTTCGTGGGCGCGGTGAACCGCGACCTGAACACGGACGAGCTCTCCGGCGCGCTGCGCGGCGGCGCGTACTCGGCGGGCGTGGACGTCTTTCACCAGTGGGCGCAGCGCACCTGGACGCTGAACGGCTTTCTGGCCGGGACGCACGTCCGCGGCGACGAGGGGGTGCTGATCGCCACGCAGCGGCTGCCCTACCACTACTTCCAGCGCCCTGACGCGGACCACCTGCAGCTGGACTCGTCGCTCACCTCGCTTTCCGGCTTCGCGGGCGCGGTGCAGGTGAACCGGCAGATCGGGCGGCACTGGAACATCAACGGCCGGCTGAACACCATCAGCCCGGGGTACGAGGTGAGCGACCTGGGGTTCCAGCGCCGCGCGGACCGGATCGACGCGGAGGTCGGCGGCAACTTCCGCGAGACGCGCGCGGGGAGCGTGCTGCGCCGCTACGCCGCCTACGGCGGCCTGCTGGCGGAGCACAACTACAGCTGGGAGAACATCTCCAACCGCATCTTCACCGGCGGCAACCTGCAGCTGCTGAACTACTGGTTCGCGTACGCGGACCTGGGAATCTCCCTGGGGGGGACGGTGGACGACCGGCTTACCCGCGGCGGGCCCGCGGCGCGCCGGGTGGGCTACTACACGGTCAACGCGGGCTTCTCGTCGGACCCGCGCAAGAAGCTGATCGGCGAGGTGGGCACCTTTCTGCTGCGCGACGGGGCCGGCGGCGACGACGGCCAGGTCTTCGCGCGGCTGCTGCTGCGCCCGGCGCCGCACTGGGAGGTGTCGGTGGGCCCGTCTTACGGGCGGACGCACGCGGTGGCCCAGTACCTGGGGGCGGTGCCGGATCCGCTGGCCACGGAGACCTTCGGGGCGCGCTACGTCTTCGCCTCGCTGGACCAGACGGTGATGGCCCTGGAGACGCGGCTCAACTACACCTTTACGCCGGCGCTCTCGCTGCAGGTGTACGTGCAGCCCTTCATCGCCAGCGGCGACTACGGCGCGCCGAAAGAGCTGGCGCGGCCGCGCTCGTTCGAGTTCCTGGTGTACGGCGAGGACGTGGGCGAGGTGGTGGACGGCCGCATCTATCCCAACGGCACGGGCGAGGGGGCGCTCTCGTTCGCGGCTCCGCAGCCGGACTTCAACTTCCGCAGCCTGCGCGGCAACGCGGTGCTGCGCTGGGAGTGGCGGCCCGGCAGCACGATGTACCTGGCGTGGCAGCAGAACCGCAGCGACTTCCAGCCGCTGGGCGACTTCGACCTGAGCCGCGACACGGACGGGCTGTTCGGGGCGGCGCCGGACAACATCTTCCTGCTCAAGGTGAGCTACTGGCTCAACCCCTGATCCCGGAACCCCGGCACCTGCGCGCCCTTTGAAGGAAATCTCGCGCAGCGGGTGCGGAGGCAGAAGACGAGGACGCAGAGAACATCAGGACTGTCTCTGCGTCCTCGTCTTTTCCCCGCCGGACCCTCCGCCCGGAGGAGCCGGGGATCGCTTTCACACGGCTTCGACCTCGTCCGTGTCTCTCTGCCGCAGGTTGCTGTAGCACTCCGCCACCATGCGTTTCTCCAAAATGGTGAGGGCGTTCACCAAAACGCGGAGCGTTCTGCACCATTATAGTGAATCGTACTACTTCCCTTCTCGGCGAGTCTCCTCTCCAGGACGTCGCAGGGCACGCCAAAACTGAGAAAAGCTGCCCTCCTTCCACGTCGCGGCCTCACGCCCGCCGGACGCGGCGGCGCGCCGATCAACTTCTTCGACATCAATCGCTTGGCCCCCACGGCAGATGCGTCCGGAACGGCATCCGTCGCGGGCTGCCCTGTCCGGGCATCCATCGATTTTGGCGGGGTGGCAGGGGGTGGTCCGGACGCCCGCACGAAGATGGACCTGCGCTTGCCTTCGACCGGGCCGACAGCCACCGCATCGGCAAACATGCACGACCTGGAGGAATGACACCATGAAGCGCTTGATCGCACTCGCCGCCTGTGTGCTGACGGTGGCCGCGTGCCAGGACGGGTCCACCCCCACCGCGGCCGCGCCCCAGGCACAGCCCGCGCAGCTGCTGGGGATCGTCCCCACGGTCAAGATCGACCCGGTGCTCACCACCCTGCTGAACCTGGCTTCGCCCACGCAGCAGCTGGAGGTGCTGGTCACCTTCGATCCCACGCGCACCAACACCGGCAACGTCGCCCGGGCGCTCACCGGCTCGGGGGCGGGGATCATCAAGTTCAGGAACCTGCCCATCGTCTTCGCCCTGGCCACGCCGTCGCAGATCGCCTCGATCGCCACCCGGCCGGGGATCGTCTCCGTCTACAGCAACAAGCAGCTGCGGTACCACCTGGCGGAGAGCACGCGCGCCATCCGCGCCACCACCGCGTGGAACACGGGATACACCGGCAAGGGCGTGGGAATCGCCATCCTGGACTCGGGCGTGGACGGCCTGTACAACCCGGGTCTGGCCTACGGCAGCAAGACCGTGCACAACGTGAAGTACGCCCTGGCCGTGCGCGACCTGGTGACCTTCGATCCCAGCGAGCCGGCGCCGGGCGGCGAGCTGTTCGTGGCCAACGTGCCCAGCAGCGAGACCACCGTGGGGCACGGCACGCACGTGGCCGGCATCGCGGCGGGGAACGGCGCGGGGAGCAGCGGCGGCTACTACCGGGGCGTGGCGCCGGACGCCAGCATCATCGGCATCGGCGCGGGCGACATCCTGTTCGTCTTCTGGACGCTGGCCGGGATGGACTACCTGCTGGACATCCGCGAGCAGTACAACATCCAGGTGCTGAACAACTCCTGGGGCAGCACCGGCGCGTACGACCCGGCGGACCCCGTCAACGTGGCCACCAAGGAGCTGTACAAGGCGGGGATCGCGGTGGTGTTCGCCGCCGGCAACGAGGGCCCGGGCGAGAACACCCTCAACCCGTACAGCGCGGCGCCGTGGGTGATCTCCGTGGCCGCCGGCTGCAAGTTCGGCATCTCGCCGGACCCCACCAACTCGGCGGCGCTGTGCGCGGACGGCCGCAACAGCATCCTGGCCGACTTCTCGTCGCGCGGCATCAGCGGCGATCCCAACGTGCACCCCGACGTCACCGCCCCGGGCGTGAACATCGTCTCCACCCGCGCGGCGCTGGGCGCGGTGATGAACGGCCTGGACCTGCCGTCCGACGCCCTGGACTGCAACGTGGGCATCCAGCACGTGCAGTACTTCACCTGCTCCAGCGGCACCTCCATGTCGGCGCCGCACGTGGCGGGCGTGATCGCCCTGCTGGAAGAGGCGGCGGGGGGCCAGCTGAGCCCGCTGCAGGCGTACAACGCCGTCATCAACACGGCGCGGCCGCTCTCCGGCTACGCCGAGTGGGAGGTGGGCGCGGGCTTCGTGGACGCGTACGCCGCCGCGCTCTCCGTGGTGCCCTGAGACGCGGACGGCAGGACCAACCCGGGGCCGGCCGCGCCGCGGCCGGCACCATGACGCCGAAACCATCGCGGGAATTCATATGATGAAGCGCCTCTGCCTCGTACCTGCGCTGCTGGCCGGACTGGCGGCGTGCCAGGACTTCAGCACCGCCGCCGCCCCGGGCTCCATCGCCCTTTCCGGCGTGTCGGCGAAGATCGACCCGGAGCTCGCCCGGTCCCTTGCCCTCCTTCCGGCCGCGCAGCCGGTGGTGGTGATCGTAAACTTCGACCCGGCGCG
The DNA here is from genome assembly GCA_035720605.1 of Longimicrobium sp. Lineage (GTDB taxonomy): Bacteria > Gemmatimonadota > Gemmatimonadetes > Longimicrobiales > Longimicrobiaceae > Longimicrobium. Next base: position 8,710 of record DASTNU010001097.1, read on the forward strand.
AACCACGTCCGGCACGCTGGCGACGGCGCTGCGCGGGCTGG
>DASTNU010001098.1:0-6260 GCA_035720605.1 Longimicrobium sp.
CCGAGGCCAACCGCGCGGCGCCGTCCGTCGGTAGCCAGGTGCGCGCCGGGCAGGTCATGGCCGTCCTCTCCCCGACCTCGGAGGAGGGCGGATACGCCCGGATCCGCGAGAACGTGGCGCGGCTGGAGCGCGAGGTCGCCCGCAGCCAGCGCCTCTTCGACGCCGGCGCCATCCCGGCGAAGCGGCTGGAGGAGGCCCGCCACGAGCTCTCGGTGGCGCGCGCCGAGGCGCGGGCGATGGGCGGCGGCCCCGACGCGGACTACCGCTTCCGCGTGCGCGCGCCGATCTCCGGCTACGTCACCGAGCGCGGCTTCATCCCCGGGGGACGCGTGGACGCCGGCGCGCCCCTCTTCACCATCGTGGACCCGAGCACCGTCTGGCTGCGGGTGCGGCTCCCGGCCGCCGACGCATCGCGCCTCCCATCCGACGCGCGGGCCACCTTCACCGTGGAGGGCGACGCCCGGGCGCACACCACCTCGCGCCTCGTCTCGGTGGGAAGCTCGGTGGACCCGCAGACCCGCACCGTCCCCGTGGTCTTCGCCGTGGACAACTCCGGTGGTGCGCTCCGCATCGGGCAGTTCGGCCGGGCGTCGCTCCCGGTGGGCGGCACGACGCGTGGGGTGGCGATCCCCACCGGTGCCATCCTGGACGACAACGGCATCCCTGTGGTCTACGTGCAGGTGAGCGGCGAGACCTTCCAGCAGCGGCGCCTGCGCCTGGGCGAGAGCGACGGGAGCGTGACCGAGGTGCTGGAAGGGATCAAACCGGGCGAGATGGTGGTCACCCGCGGCGCCTACCAGGTGCGCCTCGCGTCCATGTCCAGCACGCCCATGTCGGGCGGCCACGCGCACTGAGGGGGCGGGCATGCTCGACGCAGTGATCCGCTGGTCGATCCGCAACCGGCTGCTGGTCGCCATCGCCTCTGCGCTCCTGCTCCTGGCGGGGGTGTGGACCGCGGTGCGCATGCCGGTCGACGTCTTCCCGGACCTGACCGCGCCGACCGTCACCGTGCTGACCGAGGCGCACGGGATGGCGCCGGAAGAGGTGGAGACGCTGGTCACCTTCCCGGTGGAGACCGCGGTGAACGGCTCCACGGGAGTCCGCCGCGTGAGGTCGGCCACAAGCCAGGGAATCTCCATCGTTTTCGTGGAGTTCGAGTGGGGGACCGACATCTTCCAGGCCCGCCAGATCGTGGCCGAGAAGCTCCAGCTCGTGGCCGCCTCCCTCCCCGACGGGGTGCCGCCCCCGGTGCTCGCCCCCGTCTCCTCGATCATGGGCGAGATCATGATCGTAGGCGTGACCGGCGACGCCCGCGTCTCGCCGATGGAGGTGCGCGCGGTGGCCGACTGGACGGTGCGCCGCCGACTGCTGGCGGTGCCCGGCGTCTCGCAGGTGGTCCCCATCGGCGGCGAGGTGAAGCAGTACCAGGTGCTCGTCTCTCCGGACCGCCTGAGCGCCTACGGGGTGACGCTGCTGGACGTGCTCCACGCGGCCGAGGGGGCGAACGTGAACGCCTCCGGCGGCGTTTACATGGACCGGGGGCAGGAGTACGTGATCCGCGGCGTGGGCCGTGCGCAGAACGTCGCCGACATCGGGGCCACCGTGGTGGCCGTCCGGAACGGCACGCCGGTACTGATCCGCGACGTGGCGCAGGTGCGGGTAGGGCCGTCCGAGAAGCTGGGCGACGGCTCCATCGACGCGAAGCCGGCCGTCGTGATGTCGGTGATGAAGCAGCCGGCCGTAAACACGCTGGAGCTCACGCGCCGGATCGACGCCACCCTGGACGAGATCCAGGCGACGCTCCCGGCCGGGGTGAAGATCAACAAGGGCGTGTTCCGCCAGGCGACCTTCATCCGCACGGCGGTCGACAACGTGATGCACGCGCTCCGCGACGGCGCCATCCTCGTCGTCGTGATCCTCTTCCTCTTCCTGTGGAGCGCGCGCACCACCTTCATCTCGGTGCTGGCGATCCCGCTCTCCCTGGTGGTGGCGGTCTTCGCGCTGCGCTGGCTGGGGATCACCATCAACACCATGACGCTGGGCGGGATGGCCATCGCGATCGGCGCGCTCGTGGACGACGCTGTAATCGACGTGGAGAACGTCTTCCGGCGCCTCCGCGAGAACCGCCGGCTCCCGCCCGGGGAGCGCCGCCCGGCGGCCGAGGTGATCTTCACCGCGTCGAAGGAGATCCGGGCGAGCATCACCACGGCCACGCTCATCATCTGCATCGTCTTCGTCCCGCTCTTCTTCCTCTCCGGGGTGGAAGGGCGGATGCTGAAGCCGCTGGGAATCGCCTATATCGTCTCCATCCTGGCCTCACTGACGGTGGCGCTCACGCTCACCCCCGCGCTCTGCATGTACCTGCTCCCGCGCGCGAAGGGACTGGACGCCGAGCATGAGCCGCGGGTGCCGCGCACGCTAAAGGTGTGGTATGGGCGGGTGCTCGCGCCGGCGCTCCGGCGGCCGCGGCTCCTGGTGGGCGGGGCCGCGCTCGCCGTGGCGGCCGCGGTGGCGATGGTGCCGTTCCTGGGACGCGCGTTCCTTCCGGAGTTCCAGGAGGGGTCGCTTGTGATCAGCGCGCTGACCGTACCGGGAACCTCGCTGGACGAGTCGGACGCTATCGGGCGGCGCATCGAGCAGATCCTGCTGGAGCACCCTGCGGTGCGAGCTACCGCCCGGCGCACCGGCCGCGCCGAACTCGACGAGCACGCGCAGGGGGTGAACGCGGCCGAGATCGACGTGCGGCTCGACCTCACCCAGCACTCGCTGGAGGAGACGGTGGACGAGCTGCGGGCCAAGCTAAGGATGGTGCCGGGGACGCAGATCACCATCGGGCAGCCGCTCGGGCACCGCATCGACCACATGCTCTCCGGCACGCGCGCGAGCATCGCCATCAAGCTCTTCGGGCCCGACCTGTACGAGTTGCGCAGGCTGGGCGAGGAGATCAAGCGGGTGGCGGAACGGGTGGAGGGGACGGCGGACGTGGCGGTGGAGCAGCAGGCGGACGTGCCGCAGGCCAGGATCGCCATGAACCGCGATGCCATGGCCCGGTACGGCGTGACCCCGGAGTACCTGGCCGAGGCCATCGACGTGGCGTTCGCGGGCGAGGTGGCGAGCCAGGTCCTGGAGGGGCAGCAGAGCTACGACCTGGTGGTGCGCTTCGACTCCACCGCGCGCGGGAGCCTGGACCGCATCGCGCAGGCGCGCTTCGACACGCCGGTGGGAGTGCAGGTGCCGCTCTCCGCGCTGGCCGACGTGAGGAACGACCGCGGGCCGAACGGGATCAGCCGCGAGAACGTGCAGCGGAAGATCGTCGTGCAGTCCAACGTGAGCGGGCGGGACGTGGGGAGCGTGGTTGAGGAGATCCGCGACGGCGTCGCCACCCGCGTGCGGCTTCCGCAGGGCTACTCGGTCGAGTACGGCGGGCAGTTCGAGTCGGCGGGCGAGGCCACGCGCACCATCGGCGTCCTCTCGCTCCTGTCGCTGGCGGCGATCTTCCTTCTCCTCTTTATGGAGTTCCGCTCGCTGCGGCAGACGCTGCTGGTGATGGTGAACCTGCCGCTCGCGCTGGTGGGCGGCATCTTCGCAGTGGTGCTCTCGGGCGGGGTGATGAACGTCGCCACGCTGGTGGGATTCATCACGCTGTTCGGGATCGCGGTCCGCAATGGCATCCTGCTCGTCTCACACTACAACCACCTGCTGGCGGAGGGGGTGCCGCTGCAGGAGGCAGTCTTCCGCGGCTCCATGGAGCGGCTGAACCCGGTGCTGATGACGGCGCTCTCGGCCGGCCTCGCACTGATCCCACTGGCGCTCGCGGGCGGCGAACCGGGGAACGAGATCCAGAGCCCGATGGCGATCGTGGTGCTGGGCGGGCTCCTCTCGGCGGTCGCGCTCAACATGCTGGTGGTCCCCGCGCTGTTCCTGCGCTACGGAGCCGAGCGGCGGGCGTTTGCCTCGGACGCCAGCCCAGCGGCGGAGCCAGCGCCGGCGCTGGAGGGCGTGCGGTGAGCCGGCTGCCCCGGGCACCGATGAACGCGGCGCGGGCGGCCGACGCTCCGGCGGCCCGATCGACAACCGCGGCTTTGTCAGGCTCTTCGCCGCGCAGCTCGCCCAGCTGCTGGGCGGCGACGCCAACTGCTTACGACCTGATGCACCTGGTCAGCCGTCGCGGCGAAACAGGCAGTACTGGAAGAGCTGCTCGCTTCCACCTGGGGTCGGATGGGACTCCTGCTCTTCGCGCACGCAGGTGAACCCGGGTCCGAGCAGAGCGGAGAGGCTGTTGCAGTCGTACTGGACGATGTCGAGCCCGCTGCACCGCGACGGCCCACCGACCGCGAAGGTGGCGATGAGCGCGTGTCCTCCCGGGCGGAGCGTGCGGCGCAGAACTTCGGCGTACCGCTGCTGCTGCTCCGGCTCGTGCAGGAAGTGGAGCACGGCCCGGTCGTGCCAGACATCGAACGGATGCGGAGGGGTGAAGTCGAGAAGGTCCCCGACGAACCACTCCACCATCTCGCCGCGCTCCCCCAACCGCTGCCGAACCTGGGCGAGCGCGCTTTCGGCCAGGTCGAGTACTCCGACCGACCGGAAGCCGCGCTCCAGCAGGTGGTCCACCAGCCGGGACGCGCCGGCGCCTACGTCCAGGACGGACGTGCCGCGGTTGGCAGCCACCGACTCGATCCACTCGAGGGAGCGCACCGGAACGGGTTGGAACCAGCTCACCTCCCGAGCGTCCTTCCGCTGGTAGACGTCCTCCCAATGTGCCTGCCGATCCATGTTTGCCTGGCGGCTGAAGCGGGTTCGATCGCAAGTTGACAGCGGGATCAGGAGATCGGAATGTATGCGCACGCGGAGCGACGTGCCAAGGCGGAGGCGGCCCGCGGCGGTCGGGAGCACGGACGGGCGAGGGCGTAGCTTGGATTCACACGGAGGCAGGATCGCCGTACTGACGATCGACGAGCTGGCAAGACGCGCAGTCGCGCGGGTGGAGACGGTGCGCTTCTGCAAGCGAGAGGGGCTCATTACCCAGCCACTGCAGACTTGCGCCGCCGGCCTTGGGATCCCCCGCCGGTGAGCGCGACCCGCGGTTCCGAAGTGCATCTCGTCTCGGTGCTCACCTGCCCCTCGTGCCGCACCGAAGCGGAAGAAACGATGCCCGAGAACGCGTGCCAGTTCTTCTACGAGTGCCGCGGCTGCGGGAAGCTCCTGCGCCCGAAGCCGGGCGACTGCTGTGTCTTCTGCTCCTACGGTTCGGTTCCATGCCCGCCCATGCAGGCCGAGGGCAAGGGCTGCTGCTGACTAGAGGGAAGATTTCCCCGTTTCGCGGGAGGGAACCCTGGACCAGACTTCGGGTGAGCACCGCGTTTCGACTCTCGTGGCAAGAATCGCCGGCTGGATGACCATTGCTGTCGGAGTCGTGCACGTCGCGTTCACCGCGCGCGACTTCGACCACGCCTCACTCGACGCGCTCTGGTTCGCGGGGAGCGGTCTCGCCGTAATGCTGATTGGTGCTATGACGCTGCTCGCCGGCGCAGCAACCGCCATCCGCTGGACGGCGGTCGCGGCGAACCTCGCCGGGCTACTGCTCGCGATCGGGTTCGGAATCCTCACCGGCTTCAGCGGACCTCAGGGGCCCCTGCTGATCGCGCTGTTTCTTGCTGGGGCGGCCGCGACCGCCGCCGGCCCGACGCTGTGGAGGGACTAAACCAACCTACGCCGAAGCACGGACTCCGCTCAGTCCGACGCTCCGCCCCGCCCAGTGGGCTACGCGCCGGTCCGATACTCGGGTGCTTGCAACGCTCGCAACCCGTTCAGCACCACCAGGAGGCTGGTCCCCATGTCGGCGGCGACAGCCATCCAGAGGGTCGCGTGGCCGCTGACCGCGAGAGCGACGAACACCGCCTTGGTGAGCAGCGACAGGGTGATGTTCGCCCGGATGATCCCCTCCGCCCTGCGGGCGAGCCGGATCGTGGTGGCGAGCCGCGAGAGATCGTCCGCCATCAGCGCGATGTCCGCCGTCTCCAGCGCCACATCGGTCCCGCCTGCCCCCATCGCGACGCCCACGTCCGCGGCGGCGAGTGCCGGCGCGTCGTTCACCCCGTCGCCGACGAAGAGAACGGCTCCGTACCGCGCCTGGAGCGCCCGCACGGCCTCCGTCTTGTCCTCCGGCAGCAGCTCAGCACGGTACTCGTCCACGCCCGCGCCAGGGCCGCCCAGTGCGGCTGTCACGGCGCGCGCGGTGCCTTCGTTGTCGCCGGTGAGCA
>DASTNU010001099.1:0-4284 GCA_035720605.1 Longimicrobium sp.
TGCCCTCCGCGGCCGCCGAGCTGCTGAAGATGGGCGGCATCCCGCACACCGTCCGCTCCCTGAACCTGGGCGGCGAGCCGTTGCGCAACCAGCTGGCGCAGGACCTCTACCGCGCGCTGCCCAACCTCCAGCAGGTCGTCAACCTCTACGGCCCGACCGAGGATACCACGTATTCGACGTACGCCATCCCGCCGCGCGGGAGCGAGCGGACGATGCCCGTGGGCTACCCGGTGGCGAACACGCAGCTCTACATCCTCGATCCGCAGTATCAGTCGGTGCCGCACGGGGAGACGGGGGAGATCTGGATCGGCGGGGCGGGGCTGAGCCGCGGCTACCTGCGGCGCCCGGCGGCCACGGCGGAGAAGTTCGTCCCCGACCCGTTCAGCGAGGCGCCGGGCGCGCGGATGTACCGCACCGGCGACCTGGGCAGGGCGGGGGACGACGGGCAGATCGACTGCCTGGGGCGCATCGACCACCAGGTGAAGGTGCGCGGCTACCGCGTGGAGCTGGGCGAGGTCGAAGAGGCGCTGCGTCGCCATCCACTGGTCGCAGATTCCGCGGCGACGGTGCGCGAGGACGTGCCGGGCGACCGGGTGCTGGTGGGCTACGTGGTGGCGGAAGATGGCGGAGAGCTGACGGCCACCGAGTTGAAGGCGTTCCTGAAGGACCGCCTGCCCGAGTACATGGTGCCGACGTTCGTCGAGGCGCTCGGCGCGCTGCCGCGGCTCCCCAACGGCAAGGTGGACCGCGGGGCGCTTCCCGCGCCGCGCATCGACGCGGAGCGCAGCTACACGGCGCCGCGCACGCCGGTGGAGGACGCCGTCTGCCGCACCTGGGCGGAGGTGCTGGGCGTCGATCGAGTCGGCGTGGAGGACGACTTCTTCGACCTGGGCGGCCACTCGCTGCGCGCCACGCAGGTCGTCGCCCGGCTGCGCCAGGGGTTCGGCGTGCAGCTGCCGCCGTTCATCGTCTTCGAGCTGCGCACCCCGGCGGAGCTGGCGCGCGCGGTGGAGCGCGGCGGGGCGGAGGCGGACGGCGTCCCCGCGCTGGAGCCGGCGGACCGGAGCCAGCCGATCCCGCTCTCCGCCTCGCAGAAGGCGATCTGGTTCTTCCAGGAGCTCTCGCCGGGGATGCGGTCGTACAACTTCCAGGCGGGCATCCGCTTCCGCGGCCGGCTGGACGTCGCGGCGCTCGAAGCGGCGCTGACCGAGATCGTGCGCCGCCACGAGATCTTCCGCACCGTCTTCCGCGCCGTGGACGGCGAGCCGCGGCAGCTGGTGCAGGAGCCGTGGAGTGTGAGCCTCCCCGTCACCGACCTGCGGAGCGTCGCGGAGGAGGCGCGGGAGAAGGAGCTGGAGCGCATCCTCCGCGACGAGTTCCTCAAGCCCTTCTTCCTGGGCCAGCTGCCGCTGATCCGCTGGACGCTGTACCGCACGGCGGACGACGAGCACGTGCTGGCGGCGGTGGAGCACCACTTCGTCCACGACGGGTGGAGCTTCGGCCTGTTCCTGCGCGAGCTGGCGGCGCTGTACTCCGCCTTCACCCAGGGCCAGCCGTCGCCGCTGGAGCCGCTGGAGCTGCAGTTCGCCGACTACGCGGCGTGGCAGCGCCGCTGGATGCAGTCCCCCGACGCGGCGCGGCAGCTGGACTACTGGAAGCGCAAGCTGGCGGGCCTGCCGCCCGTCCTCGAGCTCCCGACCGACCACCCGCGGCCCGCGGAGATGAGCTTCCGCGGCCGCTCGCTGCGCTACCGGCTGCCGCCGGAGCTGGCGCGCGCGGCGCAGGAGTTCAGCCGCAGGCACGGCGTCACGCTGTACGTGACGCTGATGGCGGCGTACCAGGCGCTGCTGCACCGCTACACGGGCGCGATGGACTTCGCCGTGGGTGGCGGGGTCGCGAACCGCAACGATCGGGCGGCGGAGCAGGTGATCGGGATGATCGTCAACACCGTCGCGCTGCGGGCCGACCTGTCGGGCGATCCCACCGGCGAGGAGCTGCTGCGCCGGGTGCGCGACGTGACCTTCGAGGCCTACGCCCACCGCGAGATCCCCTTCGGCGAGGTGGTGGAGGCGGTGCAGCCGTCGCGGCGGCTGAGCCACCTGCCCATCTACCAGACCGCGTTCTCCTTCCACGACGCGCCGTACCCGCCGTTCGACCTGCCGGGGGCGCGGATGGAGGTGACGGAGGCGCTCAGCAACGAGTCCGCCAAGTTCGACCTGCAGGTCATCTGCATCCCCCGCGGCAGCCAGCAGGCGGGTGCGGACGACCAGGTGACGATGATCTGGGAGTACGCCACCGACCTCTTCGAGGGCGAGACGGTGGTGCGGATGGAGGAGCACTACCGCGCCATCCTCCGCGCGCTCCTCGCCGATCCCTCCCTCCGCGTCTCCGAGATCCCGATGCTGGCGCCGGAGGAGCGGGCGACGGTGGTGCAGGGGTGGAACCGCACGGAGCGCACCTACCGCGGCGAGCCGGTGCACCGCGCGGTGGCGGAGCAGGCGGCGCAGACGCCGCACGCCCTCGCCGTCGTCGGACCGGATGCTTCGCTGACGTACGCGCAGCTGGACGCGGCGGCCAACCGCATCGCCCGGGCGCTGCGGGCGCGGGGGGTGGGGCGCGGGCGGCCGGTGGCGGTGTGCATGGAGCGCTCGCCGGAGCTGGCGGCGGCGCTGCTGGGGGTGCTGAAGGCCGGCGGCGCCTACGTCCCCATCGACCCGGCGTACCCGGACGAGCGCATCCGCTTCATGCTGGAGGACACGGGTACCCCCGTGGTGGCCGTGCAGGAGCGGCTGGCCCCGCGGCTGGCGGCGTTCGGCATCCCCGTGCTCCCGGTCGGCCCTGGCGCCGCGCTGGCGGAGGCGGCGGAGGAGACGGATCCGGGGATCGGCGCCGATGCGGCGGACCTGGCGTACGTCATCTACACCTCCGGCAGCACCGGCCGCCCCAAGGGGGTGATGGTGGAGCACGGGGCGCTGGCCAACCTGGCCGGCTGGCACCGCGAGGCCTTCCGCGTCCGCGCCGCGGACCGCGCGACGATGCTCGCGGGCGTGGGCTTCGACGCCAGCACCTGGGAGCTGTGGCCGTACCTGGCCGGCGGCGCCACGCTGCACGTGGTGCCGGACGACCTGCGCGCCGACCCCGCGCGGCTGCGGGAGTGGATGGTGGAGCAGGGGATCACCGTCGCCTTCCTGCCGACGCCCGTCGCGGAGGCGGTGCTGCCGCTGGAGTGGCCGGCGGAGGGACCGCTGCGCGTCCTCCTGGCCGGCGGCGACCGCCTGCGCTCGCGGCCGTCCCCGTCGCTCCCCTTCGTCCTGGCCAACAACTACGGCCCGACGGAGAACACGGTCGTCGCCACCTCCGGCGACGTGGCGGCGGAGGGCGAGGGCTTCCCGTCGATCGGCCGGCCGATCGGCAACACGGCGGCGTACGTGCTGGACGGCCACGGCAACCCCGTCCCCGCGGGCGTCCCCGGCGAGCTGTTCGTCGGCGGGGCGCAGGTGGCGCGCGGCTACCTGGGCCGCCCGGCGATGACGGCGGAGAAGTTCCTCCCCGACCCCTTCTCCCCCGTCCCCGGCGCGCGGATGTACGCCACGGGCGACCGCGTCCGCTGGACGCGCGAGGGGGAGATCGACTTCCTGGGCCGCACCGACTTCCAGGTGAAGGTGCGCGGCTTCCGCATCGAGCCGGGCGAGATCGAGGGGGCGCTGCGCACGCACCCCGCCGTGGCCGACGCCGTCTGCATCGCCCGCGCGGACGAGGGCGGCGAGACGCGCCTGTTCGCCTACGTGGTGGCGGACCCGGCGGACGGGTCGCTGCCGGAGGCGCTGCGGGCGCACCTGAAGGAGCGGCTGCCGGACTACATGGTCCCCGCCGCCACGGTGGTGCTGGGCGCGTTCCCGCTGACGCCGAACGGCAAAGTGGACGCGGCCGCGCTGCCCGTGCCCGAGCTGGCGCAGGCGGAGCGGGGCTACGTGGCGCCGCGCACGGAGACGGAGCGGGTGCTGGCGGAGATCTGGGCGGAGCTGCTGCGCGTGGAGCAGGTGGGCGTGCACGACGACTTCTTCGCGCTGGGCGGCCACTCGCTGCTGGTGACGCAGGTGCTGCGGCGCGCCCGCGAAAGGCTGGACCTCGCCGCGCCGGTCGCCGCGCTCTTCCAGCATCCCACCATCGCGGAGCTGGCGCCGGTGCTGGCCCCCGCGGCGGCGGTGAGCCGGATCCGGCGGCTGGCGCGTGTGGAGGTGGGGTGAGGGGGTGAGTGCGTGAGGCAGGCTTCACCCCCGGGGG
>DASTNU010001100.1:0-2660 GCA_035720605.1 Longimicrobium sp.
GCGTCGTCCCCGACCACCCGGACGCACGCGCGCTTCGGCTCGAGCTGCGGGAGCCCCTGCAGCCGGCCGGCACCTTTCCGCATCCGCCGCTCCTGCGCGCCGGGCTGCGGCGCGTGCAGACGCAGGCCACGCGCTTTGCGGACGCCATCCCCCCGGGGAGCCTGACCGACCGCGTGTTCGAAGTGGTGCTGGCGAACTCCGTCTGGACAGCGTGGCGCCGCCTGAGCGAACCTCGGCCGTCTCGCGCGGCGGCCGTGGCCGCCACGGCGCCGCCTCGCGCCCCCGTGTTCCGCCTGGCCGGAAGAGGCACCGGGGCCGTGGACGACGCGCCGACCCAGCTGCTGCACGATCTGCCGCTGCTGGAGACGGCGCGGACCCTTACCCCGCACACCGCGCTGGACGACATCCCCGAGCAGCTGGTGCTGGACCCGGGAGAACGGCTCCGGCACATGCTCGAGTCCATCGAGCCGGAACACATCAGCCTGGCCAGCGGGGTTCCTCTTTCGCGGGCCACCCTGGGGCTGGAACACCTCCGGGGACGGTGCGCCACGCTGTCGATGACGTCCAGCGACGCCGCCCAGCCGCTCACCCGGGCCGAGTACGTCGTGCTGGAGTACGTGCTCGGGACGGCGGCCTCCGCGGACCAGGCCGCCAGCGCTTCCCCGGCCGACGCGCCCGCGGACGAACCGGCGCCCACCGCGGTCGTTGCCGGCACCGTCGATCCGCTCAGCCTGGAAGAGGGCGTACGTGCTCTGCGCGAAGCAGCCGGCCGGCTGGAAGAAAGCGCCACGCAGCAGGAACGCACCCCGGCAGAGAAGGAGTGGGCCCTTGAAACGGCTGCGCGGTTGCGGCGGGTATCCGTCCGGCTGCTGTCCCTCGGCGAGCTGGTGGCGATCACCGACGGCGACGGGCGGTTGCTCTACGGCAACCAGGCGTTTGCCGCGCTGCTGTCGGACCCGGAGGGCGGACCGGGCGAGCGGGGTGCCGGGGAAGGCGGGGCGTGGGAGCATGCGCTTGCCTCCGCTCCGGTGGGGAGCAGCACCCTGCGGACCCCGCTGCAGGACCCGTACGCCGGCGAGTGGAAGCTGCGGCGCACCACGGTGATGGACGAGCCGGCGAGCGCGGCGCGGGCGTACCTGAACGTGCTGCGTGCCCCCACGGAGAGGCCCGAGGACACGGCCGCGCGGGTCCTCCCCGAACTGGAGGCCCTTCTTCCCGAGCTCACGCTCTTCGCGTCGCTCTTCGCCGGCGGTGAGAGCCGCCGGGACTACTACGTCCAGCGCCTGCATGAGCTCGCCGACCGCGTGGAGGCGATGCCCCTCGACGCCGGCGGCGCGCCCACGCCGGAAGCGGCCGGGGCAGAGGCCGCGGTCGAGGCGTGAGCGGTCCAGGCACGAGCGACCCACGGAGGTCGTCGAGCGGCAGCCGCAGGCCGCCTCGCGAAAGCTGGCCGATCTGCTGCAGGCGACCGGCCTGATCTCGCCAGCCGCGCGAAAGATCCTCGGCCGGGACGTCCTGGCCGGGGCTCATGATCCGGCTGCGGATCAGCGATCAGTCGCGGATGCGGTGGTGGCGCCGCATGACCTGGACGAGCCGGTCGTGGGGGAGGGCGAACACGCGGAAGCCGTCCGCGCCCGTCATGGTCTCGGCCGCCAGCATGGCGTTCAGGATGGCCTCTTCCGTCGCGTATGCGGTGGCGGAGAAGAAGGGGCTGATCTCCTCGTTGGAGAGCATCCGCACGTCGCCGATCCCCTCCGCGACCGAGGCGCCGCGGTTGGCGGTGCTGAAGGCCAGGAAGATGTCACCCGACGAGTTCTCGCCGAATCCACCCATCCGCCCCACCCCCAGGGACACGCGCGTCGCGATCCGCTTGAGCTGGTGCGGCAGCAGCGGCGCGTCGGTGGCCACCACGACGATGATGGAGCCCATCCCCTCCGTGCGCGCCGCGGGCGTACCGGGCGCGATGTCGGCGTCCGACGTGCGGTCGGGCGGGCAGGCGGGAACGCCCGCCAGCCAGGGGCGAGACGGCGTCATGCCGTTCGCGATGCACGGCACCAGGTCGCGGATCTCCTCGCCCACGGGCACGCCGTCCACCCGGAAGGTGCGGCGCCCGCCGTAGTTGCACTGCACCAGCACCCCCACGGTGTAGACCGAGTCGCCCACCGTCACCCGCCGCGACGCGGTGCCGATGCCGCCCTTGAACCGGTGGCAGACCATCCCCGTGCCGCCGCCCACGTTCCCCTCGGCCACCGCCCCACCGCGTGCACCGTCCAGCGCGGCGAACGCGTGCTCCGGCCGCATGTGAAAGCCCAGGTCGTCGTTCAGCGCGCCGTCGAACGTCTCCGCCACCACGGGGAGCGCGAAGATGGGGGCGCGGCCGTTGCGCGACATCCAGTCGCTGACGGCGGCGCGCACCACGCCGACGCTGTGCGTGTTGGTGATCGCGATCGGGCCCTCGAGGAAGCCGCTCTCCTGAAGCCAGGTCGTCCCGGTCATCTCGCCGTTGCCGTTGAGCGTGAACCAGGCGCCGAAGACCGGATCGTTGTTCGACTTGCCTCGCGGGTGCACGACCGTCACGCCGGTGCGCACCGGTCCTGTGCCGACCTGACGCCGGCCGTCGCCGGCGATCAGCGTCGTGTGCCCCACTTCGATGCCGCACA
>DASTNU010001101.1:0-2654 GCA_035720605.1 Longimicrobium sp.
GATGGCGCCCCGGCTGGCCGCCTTCCGGGACCAGATCACGCAGAACGCGGCGCTCTTCCGGCGCATCGACGCCGTCTACAACTCGCCGGAAAAGGCGCGCCTCACGCCGGAGCAGCAGCGGCTGGCGTGGCGCTACCATACCAACTTCGTGCGCGCCGGCGCGCGCCTGGACGAGGCGAAGAAGGCGCGGCTCTCGGAGATCAACCAGGCGCTGGCGCGGCTGTACACGCAGTTCGGCCAGAACGTGCTGGCGGACGAGACCAGCCAGACGGTGGTGCTGGAGAGCGAGGCGGAGCTGGACGGACTGCCGCAGTCGCTGCGCGACGCCGCCGCGGCGGCCGCCACCGCCAGGGGGATGCAGGGCAAGTGGGTGATCACCAACACCCGCTCGTCCACCGACCCCTTCCTCACCTACTCCAACCGCCGCGACCTGCGCGAGCGCGTCTGGCGCATGTTCGTGGACCGCGGCGATCGCGGCGAGACGGACAACAATCCCATCATCGCCCAGATCCTGAGGCTGCGGGCGGAGCGCGCCACCCTGCTGGGCTACGAGACGCACGCCCACTGGCGGCTTGAGAACGCCATGGCGGGGACGCCGGAGCGGGCGATGGAGCTGATGGAGGCGGTGTGGACGCCCGCCGCGGCGCGCGTGCGCGAGGAGGTGGCCGACATGCAGCAGGTGGCCGACGCCGAGGGCGCCCGCATCACCATCGAGCCGTGGGACTACCGCTACTACCTGGAGAAGGTGCGCAAGGCGCGGTACGCCCTGGACCACAACGCGGTCAAGCCGTACCTGCAGCTGGAGCGCCTGCGCGAGGGGATGTTCTGGGTGGCGGGCGAGCTGTTCGGCTTCGACTTCACCCCGGTGACCGACGTCGCCGTCTACCACCCGGACGTGCGGGTGTGGGAGGTGAAGGACCGGCGGACGGGGCGGCACATCGGCCTGTGGTACTTCGATCCGTACGCCCGCCCCGGCAAGCGGTCGGGCGCGTGGATGAACGCGTACCGCTCGCAGGAGAAGTTCGACCGGCCCATCACCACCATCGTCAGCAACAACGCCAACTTCGTGAAGGGCGCGCCGGGAGAGCCGGTGCTGATCTCCTGGGAAGACGCCCGTACGCTGTTCCACGAGTTCGGGCACGCGCTGCACGGGCTGGCCAGCGACGTGAGCTACCCCTCGCTCAGCGGCACCGCCGTTCCGCGCGACTACGTGGAGTTTCCGTCGCAGCTGCTGGAGCACTGGTACTCCACGCCGCAGGTGCTGCAGCGCTTCGCGGTGCACTACCAGACGGGGGAGCCCATCCCGCAGGAGCTGGTGGACCGCATCGAGCGCGCGGGCACCTTCAACCAGGGCTTCGCCACGGTGGAGTACCTGGCCAGCGCGCTGGTGGACATGAAGCTGCACCTGGCCGGCGGCGTCGACATCGACCCGCGCGAGTTCGAGCGGCGGACGCTGGCGGAGCTGGGGATGCCGCGCGAGATCGTGATGCGCCACCGCACCCCGCACTTTGGCCACGTGTTCGCAGGCGACGGCTACTCGGCGGGGTACTACAGCTACCTGTGGTCCGACGTGATCACCGCCGACGCGGCCGAGGCCTTCATGCAGGCGGCCGGCGGCTTCTACGACCCGGCCGTCGCGGCGCGGCTGCACGAGCTGCTCTCGGTGGGCAACACCATCGACCCGGCGGACGCGTACCGCGCCTTCCGCGGCCGCGACCCGCAGGTGGAGGCGCTGATGCGCAAGCGCGGCTTTACGCCGTGACGAGGTGAAGGGGTGAAGGGGTGAAGGGGTGATGGATTCCCCGCGGCGGCCGGCGATCACGTGAGGATCGCCGGCCGTTTGCCTGGCCGGAAGTCGGGATATCCCTATCTTGCGGATGCGGGATTGGACCGGTCGATCAGGAGGGGAAGATGGACTCGGACGAGCTCAGGCGGCTGCTGGGGATCACGGAGGGCGGCACCTTTCGCGTGCATCCCGAGAGCGGCGTGGTGCAGAAGGAAGGGCTGTTCGGCTGGTCGGACACGGAGTACCGGCTGGATCCCGAGTCGGGCGAGATCCAGAAGCGCGGGCTCTTCGGCTGGAAGGATTCGGACGCGCGGGTGAACCCCGAATCGGGCGTGGTGGAGGAGCGCGGCTTCCTGGGATACCGAGAGACGGATACCCGCGTCCATCCCGAGACGGGGATCATCCAGGAGCGCGGCTTCTTCGGCTGGCGCGACACCGACGAGCGCATCGAGCCCGGCACCGGCAGGCGGCAGAAGCGCGGCCTCTTCGGCTGGCACGACGCGTAGCGGGAAGGATTCGCGCCGAGTGCGCGGGGAGGAAAGACGAAGGACGCAGAGAACCTCGATCCGTTCTCTGCGTCCTTTCTTTCTCGTCGCTGCGCCGGTGCGCGAAAACCGCTTCCGCCCGCTCCTACGATTGCGTCTCGCGATGCAGGCGCTCGTGCAGGAGCTGCTTGGAGCGGTCCGCGCGGGCCATGTTCTCGCGCTTCACCTCCTGGAAGAAGGCGACGAGATTCCGGTCGCCGGACTCCTCCGCGTCGCGGATGTACTGGTCGTGCGTCTCCGCCGCCTGCAGGCAGTGGTAGAGAATGCTGACCAGGTTGTAGGTAACGTCGCCGGTGCCGGTGTTGCCCTGGCTTTCGTCCGCC
>DASTNU010001102.1:0-7287 GCA_035720605.1 Longimicrobium sp.
GTGGCGCACGGGGTGGGCCGCATCGCGCGGCGGGCGCGGCGGCTGGGCCGCTTTCGCGCCCGCGGCGGGCCGCGGCTGGACGTCTTCGCCACGCGCGGGTTCCGGCTCCTGGTCCGCCCGACGGGGGAGATGGAGGGAGAGATCGTGGCCGTCACCCCCGTGGCGGGGGAGATGGAGGAGGAAGTCCGCTCCCTCACCGCCTCGCTCACCTGGTACGGCCCCTTCCGCTTCGCCGCCAGCGCGAAGGACGTGCTCTCGCCCATCACCCGCGGCGCGAAGGTGCCCGGCCTTTCCACCGGCGGCATCTACCTCTTCGAGAAGCTGGGCGGCAAGGGGTGGGAGCCGGTGTACGTGGGCAAGGCGGACGACTTCGCAAAGCGCCTGGGCACGCGGCGCGAGTACCTGCGCCAGCTGGGCGTCGCGCTGGGCCGCTACCGCGTCTACCTGGGGATTCCCGCCACCGCCGGCACCAGCCTGCACGCCCTGGAGCACGCCGTCGTCCGCTCGGTGCTGCGGGGCGCCAACAAGGCCGGCGCCGCGGCCGACACCGATCCCGACGCGGCCCGCAGGATCCCCTTCACCCCGCTCCGCAACCTGACGCCGCGCGTGGCCTTCCAGGTGGGCGCCGGCGGGCTGAGCGTGACCCATGCGCCGGCCGCGGGGCACGCCATCCCCGCGTACCTGCGCAGCGGGACGGGAAAGAAGGGCCAGTGGTACGAGCTGCCGGAGTGACCATCGCTCCGCGCGCCGGTTCCAGAGACGAGCAGGAGAACGTGCCATGAGCGTATCCTCCCCCCTCCCCACGCGCGGCCGCTGGGTGCGCCGCGGCAGCGGGATCGTCCTGCTGCCGCCCCGCGGACCGGCGCTGGAGGCGGAAGCCGGCTGGACGGGCGAAGCGGAAGCGGAAGCGGACAGGACCCCGCTGCTGGTGCCGCACTTCCACGTCCGCAGGGCGGTGCCCGGCGGGGCGCTCTCGCCCGCCGGCGGCGCGCCGCAGGGCATGGCGCCGTCGGGGATGAACCCCGGCTTCGTCAGCGCCGCCGACGAGCTGGTGGTGAACACCGGCGCGAACGGGCTGCACACCCGGCTGCGCGAGCTGATGGGGAAGAAGTACGCGGCGCAGTCGGGGAGGATGAAGGTGGCGCTGGTGGACCTGACCGGGTCGCGGCTGTACGGCCCCGACCTGGCGGGGTGGAACTCCACGGTGATGCTGTACGGGGCCAGCACGCCCAAGATCTGCGCGCTCTACGGGGCGCGGCAGCTGGGCTTCGACCTGCAGGCGCTCGCCCGGCGGGACTCCATCCAGAAGAAGGACGCGCTGGTGGCCGCGGCGCGGAAGGCGTGGGCGGCCGCGGGGCTGGCGAGCAGGGCGCAGCCCGCCGTGGAGGAGCTGTTCGACTTCGCCGAGTCCAGCGGCAAGACCGTCGCGGTGACCGCGTCCGCCAAGCTGCAGACGCTGGTCGGCTGCACCTTCGCGGACAACTGCAACTGGGCCGCCTCGCTGCTGATCGACCGGGTGGGGCACGGCTTCATCAACTCGGCGCTCTGGCAGGCGGGCCTCTTCCATCCCAGGCGCGGCGGGCTGTGGACGCGCACCCTGTACGGGACCGGCGGGAGCTGCTGCTATCCCCGGGACAGGCTGCAGAAGCCCGTCGTCACGGCGCCGGCGCCGCCTTCGTTCAAGGGGTCTGTGCCCTACCAGAGCGTGTCGGCGCTCTCGCTGGCGACGTTCTTCACCCTGATGGCGCAGGGGCGCCTGGCCAGCGACGCCGTCTCCGGGCGCCTGCGGGCGGACCTGCAGCCGGCGTGCAGCTTCTTCGGCGGATTCCACCTGTCGTGCAAGCCGACCTTCACGCCGCCCACCAAGTGCGGCACCTGGGGCGGGTTCGTGCACGACGGCATCCTCATCCAGCGGCCCACGGGGAGCGGCTGCGGCGGAAAGCAGATCCGCTACGTGGTCGCGCTGCTCACGCAGGGCCTGTCCGGGGCCGAGACGATCTTCAAGCCGTTCCTGACGGACGTGGACGCGCTGATCCTGGCGAACAACCCCTGATCCGGACCCGGCACCCGCGGGCGCGAGGCAACCATGAGCGCTGCACCCCTCCTTCCCACGCGAGGCCGGTGGATTCGCCGCGGCGGCGAGATCGTCCTGCTTCCCGGCGCCTCCGCACCCGGCGGCGGGGGGATGCGCGGCGAGGCGGGCTCCGCGCCGCCCGGCGGGCTGATCCACCACCCGCGGCTGGGCTACGGGTGGCGGAGGCGGCGCGGCGCTCCCCGGGAGCCGGACGAGCTGCCGTGGCCGGCCGCGGCGTGGCCGGAGCTGGAGGAAGAGACCGTCGGGGAGGAGGAGACCATCGGGGACGAGGACACCCGGGTGCGCGTCAATCCCACCACGGGGGTCCCGTACCGGTGGATCTGCAGGCTCGCCCTGGTCTTCGCGAACCCCGCGGACCCGGCGGAGGAGCTGGAGTTCGTTGGATCGGGAACGCTGATCTCCAACCGGCACGTGCTCACGGCCGCGCACAACCTGCGGGTGTCCCTCCCCGGGGCGAGCGGCCTGCGCACCGTCGCCTCCGTCACCGTCCGGCCCGGGCGCAACCGCAGGCGGAGCCCGTTCGGCAAGTCGGTGTCGGCGAAGGTGCGGGTCGCGCCGGGGTGGGCCGGGGTCACGGGGACCGCGGACTTCGGCCTGATCACCCTGGCCGACGAGCTGGGGGCGCGGCGCCACCTGTCGCTGGGGAGAAAGCCGCTGGGGTTCTGGGGAAGCCCCGACCACGGCGAGCACACGCGCATCCGTCCGCTGCAGGACGCGGTGCTGCGCGGCGTGGTGGTCAACGTCTCGGGCTATCCCCGCGACAAGTGCGGCTCCCGCCCGGCGCACGGGAGTGCGACGGAAGCCCAGCTCGCGGCCTGCCGTCCGGGCCTCCAGGGCTCCACGCAGTGGCTGGCGTCCGGCAGAACCACGGGCCCGGTGGGTCCCGCGCTGCTCACCTACGACATGGACACCCAGCGCGGACAGACCGGATCGCCCGTGTGGCTGCGCTGGAAGGCGTTCCGCACCCTGGTGGCGGTGCACAGCGGCGGGGTGGAGGATCCCGCCAACCCCGGCGTGTTCACCAGCAACGCCGGGGTGCGCATCACCGACGCGATGCTGGCGCAGCTGCGCACCTGGATGCGCGCCGACGGCGTGACGCCCGCGTTCTGAGCCCGCCGGGCGAGGAACGGATGACCATCGACCACGCAACCCGCGCCGCGCGGCGCAAGGCGGCTTCATGAGCGATCCCCTTCTTCCCGTGCGCGGCCGGTGGATCCGCCGCGGCGGCGGCATCGTCCTTCTTCCCGCCCCCCTGTCGCGCGACGACGGCGGGATGCAGAGCGAGGTCGCCGTCACCGCGACCCCGGCCGGCGTCATCGACGGCCGCATCGACGTGCACGCGCAGTACGCGCTGCTGCGGCTGTCGAAAGGCGACCCCGCCGCGCAGGGGGCCGCCCGCGGGTTGCTGTCCGCGGTGAAGTCCGGCGCGCTGGCCGGCATCTACAAGGAAGACCAGCTGGTGCCGGCGCAGCGGGCCCGGCGGCTGAAGACCAGCTGGTGGCAGGTGATTCCGCGGGGCGAAGACGGCGACCTGGTCTTCGACGCCCGCGAGGCGCCGCTCGTGGTCTTCCGCAATGCGCTGCAGAAGGATGCGGTGCGGATGGATCGGGTGCTGCGCACGCTCTGGTCGCGCTTTTCCCGGCTGGCCGGCGGCGCGTCCGCACCGCGGGGGTATGGCCGCAGCGGGGGCGCTCAGCCGATGGCCGCCCGGGCGAGGTTCAGCGAGACGGAGAATCCCTTCAAGGATGATCTCTGCAACTCCATCACCCTGCCCTGCGCCGGTAGGGGGATGGAGCGGGCCGTGTGCGACTTTCGCGCGCTGCTCAACAATCCCCGCCTGGTGTGCAACGGCCAGCACTACTGGTCCGCGCTGGCGGCCGAGGCGCTGGAGATGGGGCCGCTGGGCACGCCTGGCACCTCCAGGATTGCGCCCGATGGCCCCACTCTCTTTCGAGCCCTGTGGACGACGTACCGGAGCCGGATCGAGCCGCGCGACCCCGCCGGGATGCAGCACTGGTTCCAGAGCACGTACGGCCGGCCGGTGCAGAAGCGCGACGTGGATGCGCTGTGGGCGGTGGAAGCGGACCTGTGCCATGAGACGGTGGGTCACGTCGCGGAGCTGGTGCTCGGCACAAAGCCGGAAAAACGCGTGAACTGCCTTGGCTCGCTGGGATACGAGGAGCTGGTTTCGGGAACCACGGGCGCGGGCGAGCAGTGCCGGCCCAGGGGGAAGGCCGACATGTCCGCCAAGGTGTCCCGGCTGCGCCAGGTCCTGGACGCGGGTTTCTACGTCCGGACCGGTGTTCCCTATCCCAGACACTGCTACAAGAAAACCGGCCACTTCCTTCTGATCCTCGCCCACGATGGCGGAAACCAGTTCCTGTACTGGAACACGCTGGCGCACGAGACGGGTGACTACGGACGGGCGTTCGGGTTCATCGAGTACACGAAGGGCCGCCTGCAGATGCGCCGGGGGGAATATCCCGTGATCTACCTGCACCCGCTCCCCAATGCTCCGTTCGCGCCGACCTGCCGGGACGCCGCGGGAACAGCCATCGAAAATCCGAAGCAGTGACGGTCGACGGCCGGCCGGGCGGCTCGCGGCGTGGGTGCGGTGGACGACGGCGTGACGCCCGACTTCCCAGGCGCAGGGAGCACCATGATCATCGACAGCCACTGCCACGCGGGAAAGGGCGGCGGGCTCACGGGCCCGTGGGACACGGACGCGCCCCTGCGCGCGGGTGATGGCCCCGGGGCGGCGCTCCGCCGCGGCGACACGGGCGAACACGGGAGGATGGCATGAGCATGCACGAGATCCTGCGGGCCGGGCGCGGGCGCTGGGTGCGCCACGGGAACCGGATCGTCCTGCTTTCCGACTCCGGCGGAGGGGCCGCCGCCCGGGCGGAGGAGGAGTTCGGCGGCTTCGCCAGCCTTCCCGCCCGGGCGGCGCGCCGGACCCCCGGCCTGGCCAAGGCGGCCGACCCGCGCCGCATCCTGATCTTCTACGGGTACTCGGGCGCTGCGGGGGACGGGACGGCGGAGCGGGACCAGACGCACCTGATGGCGGCGCTGACGCTGAAGGAGCACCTGGAGAAGCGCTTTTCCGGCGACAGCATCGAGGTGATCTGCGCCTGGCACAAGAACGCCTTCGTGCGGGCGCTTCTGAACCCCTCGGGAACGGGGTCGATCCGGCAGATCCACTACGTGGGGCACGGCGCGGGAGGCGGGCTCTTCTTCGGCTACCAGAACCGGATCGCCGTCAAGAAGCGGAGGGCGCTGGAGCTCGCCCTGCGGGTGGCCACGACGCTGAGCGCGGCGGTCAAGCGCCAGCTGGGCCTGCGGCGCGATTCCGGGCTCATGCCCGGCTTCTTCACCGACGCGCTCGATGCCGCCAAGCTGAAGACCATCAAGGACCAGATGGCGGACGACACGCTGATGCAGGTGTGGGGGTGCTTCGCGGGGGCGCCGCAGTTCACCTTCGACACCTCCAGCGCGTACTGGAATCTTTTCAACAACGGCGCCGCGTCGGTCCCGGGGATCGCCCGCGACCTCGCGAAGTCGCTGGGGATCCACGTGACGGCGGTGCGCGACCCCGAGCTGATCCACGGGATGGACTACTACTACCGCGACGAGAAAGGGGACTACCACACCGGCAGGCGGCCCGATCGAATGCCGCACTGGCTCTGGCCGTCCTCCAAGAAGGTGATCTGGGTCACCTACGACACCGCGGGAACTCCGGACGAGAAGAAGATCCGCTTCATGGACGACGTGCTGGACCCGGCGTCGGCCAGCAAGGGCCTGAAGGCGGGGCGCCCGCCGGCGTGGCTGACGAAGGAGATCCCGCTGGCGCGCGCGAAGACCAAGCCCCCCGCGGCGCCCGCGTGCTCCGCGGTGGCGGGGACGTTCTGAGGAACGGCCGGCTCCGGACCGGGCCAGACGCCTGGCCCCGGACCCGGACCCGGCGGGGAGGGAGCCGAAGATGATCATCGACAGCCACTGCCACGCCGGAAAGGGCGACGGCCTCACCGGGCCGTGGGACACGGACGCGCCGCTGCGCGACTACCTGCGCTGGGCGGACGAGTACGGGATCCGGCGCATCGTCCTCTTCGCCGCCTTCCACAGCGACTACGCGGTGGCGAACCGCGAGGTGGCGCGCATCGTGGCCTCGCGCCCGGAGCGCTTCTGGGGATACGCGTTCGTGCACGCGGTGCAGGACCGGCTGCGCATGCGGGCGCTGGTGGGCGAGGCGGTGCGGCGCTACGGCTTCAGGGGGATCAAGGTGCACCGCCACGACGCCCGCATCACCCGCGAGGTGTGCGAGGCGGCGCGGCTGTTCCGCGTTCCCGTGCTGTACGACGTGATGGGCGAGGTGTCGGCGGTGGAGCTGCTGGCGTCGCAGTACCCGGACGTGACCTGCATCATCCCGCACCTGGGGAGCTTCGAGGACGACTGGCGGGCGCAGATCGCCATGATCGACCACCTGGTGCGCTGGCCCAACGTCTACACCGACACGTCCGGCGTGCGGCGCTTCGACATCCTGGAGCGGGCGGTGAAGCGGGCGGGGGCGCGCAAGTTCCTCTTCGGCAGCGACGGGCCGTGGCTGCACCCGGGGGTGGAGCTGGAGAAGGTGCGCGCGCTGCACCTTTCCCCCGCCGACGAGCGCCTGGTGCTGGGTGGCAACCTGCTGCGCATCCTTTCCCGCGCCCGCGCCGTCCCCCGCGCATCCGTGCCGCTCGCACCCCCTTCGCCTGCGGCCTCGTCGAACGGCAACGGCCGCCACGCCCCCGAAGACCCGTGGGAAGGCGAGGCGTTCATTCCGTGAAAGCAAGAATCCTCACACGGAGTCAACGGAGTCATGCCAGATCAAAAACCATGGCCTCACGCAGAGTCAGTGATCGAATTCGTGAGAGTGCGGTAGATTGTTCGTGAATCACTGATCGAGCCGGCTCCCACAGGCGAGCGATCCGGCGGACGCGTGCATCAGGAACGACGCACCTTACAGGCTCCACGCGAGCACGGAGAGCACAAATTTACGGCTTGAAAGATGCGTGCGTTCGAGGTGAGCTCCACGGTATGCCGTGGATCAACCCTCGCTCACAGGAGGACGCATGAGGCGCTCGCCGATTTCGCTGCGCAGGGCCCTTCTCGCCCTCGCCTTCACCGGCTCGCTGGGCTTCGGGGCCACCCAGGCG
>DASTNU010001103.1:0-4622 GCA_035720605.1 Longimicrobium sp.
CCTCCGCCTCCGCGAAGCGCCCCTGCGTCCGCCCCAGCACCAGCCGCCCCACCGACCGCCCCGCCGCGCGCAGGGGCACCACGAGCACCGCCTCGGCCGCGCATCCTCCCAGCAGCGCCGCCGCCTCGTCCGCCTCCGCCGGGCGCGGCCGGTCCGCCGGCAGCGCGTCCTCCGCCGGCTGCACCGCGCGCAGCCGCGCCTCCTCCGCGGAATCCGCGTGGGCCGCGCCCGCCCGCACCGCGCCTTCCTCGTGGAACAGGTCCACCGCGCAGCAGTCCGCCACCCGCGGCACCACCAGCCGCGCCAGCTGCGCCACCGCCGTGGCCGCGTCGAACGAGGCGTTCAGCACCCGGCTGGCCTCGGCCAGCAGCTCCGCCGCCTGCCGCGCGCGGCGCTGGTCGCGGTACAGCACCCGCGTCTCCAGCAGGTTGTGCACCCGCAGCAGCGCCTCGGTGGCGTCGATCGGCTTGTTGAGGAAGTCCTTGGCGCCGGACGAGAGCGCCCGCTCCTTGGCTTCGGGCGTGGCGTCCGCCGTCAGCACCAGCACCGGGCGGTAGTCGTCGGGCGGGGTGTGCTCGCGGATGTCGTCCAGGATGGCGAAGCCGTCCCGGTGGGGCATGTGCAGGTCCAGCAGCACCAGGTCCGGCGCGTGCCGCTCCCACAGCGGCATGGCCTGCCGCGCGTCGCAGGTGCGGACGATGCCGTCGTAGCCGTCGTCGCGGAGGAGCACCTCCAGCAGGTCCAGGTTGGCCTCTTCGTCGTCCACCAGCAGCAGCGTGCAGCCGCGCACCCCGTCGGTCACGCGCCCTCTCCGCCCGTGGGAAGGTGCGTCTCCAGCGTGGACAGGAACTCGTCCAGGTCCAGCGGCTTGGTGAGGTAGGCGTCCGCCCCCGCCGCGCGCAGCCGCTCCACCGACTCGCGGGTGGCGTCGGCGCTGATGATGACCACGGGGATGCGGCTGGTGCGCGGGTCCGAATGCAGCCGGCGCAGCACCTCTTCGCCCGACATGTCGGGAAGGTGCAGGTCCAGCAGGATGAGGTCCGGCCGGTGCTCGCGCGCCAGCTCCACCCCGATCCCCCCCTGCAGGGCCGGCATCAGCCGCCAGGCGGGACGGGAAAGGAGAAAGGTCTCCACCAGGCTCAGGTTGGCCAGGTTGTCCTCGATGTACAGCAGCGTGGCGTCGCCGTGCGCCCCGCCGTCCTCCGGCGCCGTGGGCACCCCGCCGTCTTCCGCGCGGCGCAGCGGGTTGGCTGCCGCGTGCAGCTCCAGGCGAAAGACGCTCCCCTCCGGCCCCGTGCTCTCCAGCTCCAGGGTGCCGCCCATCGCCTCCGCCAGGCGCAGCGAGAGGGCCAGCCCCAGCCCCGTCCCCTCCACCTCCGTCTGCTCCGCCCCCAGCCGCGCGAAGGGGGTGAAGAGCTGGTGGATCCGGGCCTCGGGAATGCCGTGGCCGGCGTCCTGCACCCGCACCCACACCCGCGGCTCCTCGTCCTCCGTCCCCGGCACCGGCTCGCAGCTCAGCCGCACCCTGCCGTCGGGGCGGTTGTACTTGATGGCGTTGGAAAGGAGGTTCAGCAGCACCTGGGTAAGGCGCTGCCGGTCCGCGTGCACGAAGCCCTCGCGCCCGGGGCCGGGAACCTCCTCCAGCACCACCCCGTGCTGCTCCGCCATCGGCCGCACCAGCCCCAGCGCCTCGTGCAGCACCATCCCCACGTGCACCGGCTCCAGCGAGAAGCTCTGCCGCCCCGCCTCGATGCGGGCGATCTCCAGCACCTCGTTGATCAGCCGCAGCAGGTGGCGGCCGGCCTTGAGGATGTGCTGCACGTGCTTCTGCTGGTCCACCCGCAGCTCGCCGCGCGCCAGCACCTGCCCGAAGCCCAGGATGGAATTCATGGGCGTGCGCAGCTCGTGGCTCATGCGCGACAGGAACTCGCTCTTGGCGTGGTTGGCGCGCTCCGCCTCCGTGCGGGCCCGCTCCGCCGCCAGCGTGGCCTCGCGCAGCGCTTCTTCGGCGTGCCGCCGCTCGGTGACGTCGCGGATGTTGGAGACGAAGCCGGAGTCCGGCGCGTCGGGCGCCAGCAGCCGCCCCACCGCCTCCAGGTGCCGCCAGCTGCCGTCGGCGTGGCGAAAGCGGTACTCGGCCACCGCCGTGGCGCCCGGCTGCTCGCGCAGCAGCGCCAGCGCCTCGCGGACGGCGGGGGCGTCCTCGGGGTGGATGAAGGGCATGGAGTCGCGCCCCTCCAGCTCCTCGGGGTCGTACCCCAGCACCCGCGCCACCGACGGGCTCACGTAGCGCATGCGCCCGTCGTCTTCCAGGATGCAGGTGATGTCGTGCGCGTTCTCGATGAGCCGCCGGAAGTGCTCCTCGCTCTCGCGCAGCACCTCGGCGATGCGCACCCGCTCGGTGATGTCGACGCTGTAGCCGATGACGCGCAGCACCCTTCCCTCCCCGTCCAGCACGGGGAGCGAGCGGCGCAGGATGTGGCGGGTGGTGCCGTCCGCGTGGCGCACCTCCTCCTCCACCTCGGCCAGGCGCCGCTCCTGCAGCGCGCGGCGAATGCTCCCCATCCGCAGCTGGACCACCTCGGGCGCCAGCCCCAGCCGCTCGCCGTACTCCTCCATGGTGCGGCCGATCACCCACTGCCGCACGTCGTCGTCGCGAATGCCGCCGCGGCTGGCGTACTGAAAGCGCAGCTCGGGGTCGAACACCGCCACCCCGCGCTCCAGGTTGTCGATGATGGCCTCGAAGAACGCCTTCTGCCGCGCCAGCTCCGCCTCCGCCTGCCGGCGCTCGGTGACGTCGCGGTAGGCGCTGATCAGGGCGATGCGGCGGCCGGACTCGTCCGCCTGCGGCACCACCACCGCCTCGGCCACCCCCTCGCTCCCGTCCGCGCGCACGAAGGGCACCTCGCCGGACCAGCTCCCCTCCGCGTCCAGCGCCGCCATCACCTCGGGGCTCACGGCCGGCTCGCGTCCCGGCGGGTTCACCAGCCCCCCCTGGCGGCCCACGATGGCCTTCTGGTGGTAGCCGAACATGCGCTCCGCGGCGGGATTCCAGTCGCGGATGCGCCCCTGCGCGTCGGCGATGACCACCGCCTCGGCCAGCGTCTCGAAGACCAGCGCCTGCTGCCGCAGCGTCTCGGCCACCTGCTCCGCCTCGCGGCGGCGGCGCTCCAGCTCGCGCTCCGCCGCCTTGCGCTCGGTGATGTCGCGCACCACGGTCACCAGGGTGCCGTCGGCCAGCGGCACCAGCCGCGCCTCGAACTCCAGCGGGGTGTCCCGGTCCAGCCGGTACTCCACCATGGCCAGCCGGCCGGTCTGCGCCGCCTCGGCCATCGCCGCCACGAAGCGCTCCGCGGCCTCGGGGGGGAGCACCTCCTGCATGCGCATCCCCCGGAACTCGGGAAGGGGCGCGTAGAGCTGCGCGGCGCGTCCCGCGCGGTGGTCGGTGATGGTGCCGTCCGGCTCCAGGCGAAAGTACAGGTCCGGCAGCGCCTGGAACACGCCCTCCAGCTCCTGCGTGCGCTCCAGCAGCGCCTCCTGCGCCGCCTCGTGCTCGGCCACCTCCTCTTCCAGCGCCTCGTTGGCCTCGGCCAGCTCCGTGGTGCGCTCGCGGACGCGTTCCTCCAGCTCCTCGTTCGCCCGCCGCAGCGCTTCCTGCGCCGCCTTCCACTCGCTGAGCTCGCGCGCGGTGGCCAGCAGCCGGTCCTCGCCCAGGATGGTGACGCGGCGCAGGGTGATCTCGGCCCAGACGGGGTGGCCGTCGCGGTGGCGGCCCTTCCACTCGAAGCGCTGCGGCGTCCCCGCGACGGCGCGCCCCACGTGCCCCATGGCGTCGTCGACGGTGAAGGGCGGCTCGCCCCAGCTCAGCCCCGCCACCCCCATCTCCTTCTGCTCCTCGACCGACCAGCCGTACAGCTCGCACGCGGTCTGGTTCACGTCCAGAAAGGCGCCGGTCTCGATGTCGTGCACCCACAGCCCGGCACCGGCGCAGTCGAAGATGGTGCGGTAGCTTTCCTCGCGGTCGCGCAGCGCCTTCTCGGCCTTCTTGCGGTCGGCGATGTCGCGCACGAGCGCCATCACCCGCACCTGCCCGCCCAGGGTGATGCGCTGCAGGCTCACCTCGCCCCAGATCTCCTCGCCGGTGCGGGGGTGGATGGAGAGCCACTCGAAGCGCTGCGGCTCTCCCTCCAGCGCCCGGCGCATCTGGGCGGCCGCCGTCTCGGGGGTGTAGGGCGGGGGACCGTTCCAGATGATGGAGGCCGCGTCGGCCTTCAGCTCGTCGAGCGTGGTGTCGCACATGGCGCACGCCCGCAGGTTGGCGTCCACCACCGTCCCGGTCGCGGGGTCGGTAAGGAAGATGGCGTCGTTGCTGGACTCGAAGATGGTGCGGTAGCCGGCCTCGGAGGCGCGCAGCGCCTGTTCCGCCTGCCGCCCCTCCGTCACGTCCTGGTGCACCGCCACCACCTCCAGCACCTCGCCGTCGGCGCCGCGGATGGGGAAGTACGAGGCCTGCACCCAGCGCGGCCACTCCATCCCCTCCGGCGGGACGATGTCGGGCGAGTACTCGCGCGGGTCGAACTGCACGGGGGGAAGTACGACGGTCTCGCCCGCGAAGGCACGGC
>DASTNU010001104.1:0-2355 GCA_035720605.1 Longimicrobium sp.
AGGACCGCTGGGCGTGGTTCGACATGGTGGCCGAGCGCCGCTTCGGCGAGGCGCTGCAGGCGCTCCCCATCCTGCTGGAGTCGGGGGAGAACGGCGTGGGGCTGGTGATCGGGATGGGCGGGCAGCTGCTGAAGGTGGCGCTGGTGTGCGCGGGTGGCCAGGCGGCGCTGGAGCGGGAGCTCAAGCCCTTCCAGAAATGGATGGCGCGCCGCATCGTCCCGCAGGCGCGCAGGTGGACGCTGCCGGAGGTGGACCAGGCGCTGGGCGAGCTGCTGCGCACCGACCGCCTGCTCAAGTCCGCCTCGCTCAGCGACCGGCAGGCCGTCGAGGAGCTGCTGCTGCGCCTCTGGGGCATCGGCCGCGAGCAGGCGGCGGCGTAGGCACGGGAGCCGGCATCGCGCCCGGCGGTTGAAACCGCTGCTGGAAAATCACGAAGTCCGCCTTCGCGGACTGCACGGGAAATCATGCGCCGGGTGTCGGCCCGACGCGCTCGATACAGGGGGAGCCCCGTTCCGCGAGCGCCAGCGAGCGGAGACGGGGCTTCCGGCGTTTCCAGCCGCGGGCTTCGGCCGGCGGCGCTCGGGCACCCCTCCGGTTGAACGGCCTTGCTACACCCGTGTATATTGCCGCCATGCGCGTGAACCCCCTCGACCTGCTTGCAGGCGGCACCGTGCCGCTCTACCTGGCGCCCCAGGCGGGCGTCAGCGAGTCGCCGTTCCGCCGCCTGTGCCGCTCGTTCGGCGCGGACGTGGTGGTCTCCGAGTTCGTCTCGGCGGAGGGCATTCGCCGGCACGACAGGAAGACGCACACCTACCTGCGCTTTCACGACGAGGAGCGGCCGATCGGCATCCAGATCTTCGGCGCCGACCCCCAGGCCATGGCCGAGGCCGCGCGCCTGGTCGAGGAGGTGTACGAGCCGGACTTCCTGGACATCAACTTCGGCTGCCCGGTCAAGAAGGTGGTCAGCCGCAACGGCGGCAGCGGCTGCCTGCGCGACCTGGAGCTGGTGCAGTCCATCATCCGCACCGTCAAGTCCGCCCTCTCCATCCCCACCACGGTGAAGATCCGCAGCGGGTGGAGCGAGGAGATGCGCAACCCGGTGGAGATCGCGCTGCGCTGCCAGGACGCGGGGGCCATGGCGCTCACGCTGCACGCCCGCACCCGCACGCAGATGTACAGCGGCACCGCCAGCTGGGACGAGATCGCGGCGGTGAAGGGGGCGCTGGAAATCCCCGTCATCGGCAACGGCGACGTGTGGACGGGCGACGACGCGCGGCGGATGCACGAGCACACCCGCTGCGACGGCATCATGATCGCCCGCGGCTCGCACGGGGCGCCGTGGCTGTTCTCCCAGGCCCGCGCGGCGCTGGAGGGGCGCCCCGTGCCGCCCGATCCCGACGCGGCGGAGCGGTTCCGCATCGTCATCGAGCACGCGCGGCTGGCCATCGCGTGGGAGGCGGACGAGGAGAAGGCGATGATCGAGTTCCGCAAGCACCTGGGGTGGTACACCAAGGGGCTTCCCAACGGGCGCTACCTGCGCCAGGAGCTGTTCGCCGTCACGCGGCTGGAAGAGGCGGAGGCGCTGCTGGAAGGCTACCTGGCGCAGTACGAGGGAGTGCCCGCTTGACCCCCGAGCGCCTGCGCGCGCTGCTGGCGGAGGTGGCCGGCGGATCGGTCTCGATCGACGACGCGGAGCGGCGGCTGGCGTGGGCGCCGGTGGAGGACCTGGACTTTGCCCGGGTGGACCATCACCGTGCGCTCCGGCAGGGCTTTCCCGAGGTGGTGTTCGGCGCGGGAAAGACGCCGGAGCAGCTGGTGGCCATCGCGGAGCGCATCGCCGCGCGGGGGGACGGGTTCCTGGCCACCCGCGTGGCGCAGGAGGCGCACGAGCCGCTGCGGCGCGCGCTTCCCGGCATCGAGCTGGACCCGCTGGGGCGCACCGCGTGGCTCCCCGCCGCGCATCCCCTGGAGCGCAGGACGCGCGGCTCCGTGCTGGTGGTGACCGCGGGGACCAGCGACCTGCCGGTGGCGGAGGAGGCGGCGGTCACGGCGCGCGCCTTCGGCAACCCGGTGGAGCGGCTTTCGGACGTGGGCGTGGCCGGCATCCACCGCCTGCTGGCGGCGCGCGACGCGCTGGGCTCGGCCGCCGTCGTCATCGTGGTCGCGGGGATGGAGGGGGCGCTCCCCTCCGTGGTGGGCGGCCTGGTCCCCGCCCCCGTGATCGCCGTGCCGACCAGCGTGGGGTACGGCGCTTCGTTCGGCGGGCTTTCCGCGCTGCTGGGGATGCTGAACTCCTGCGCGTCGGGGGTGACCGTGGTCAACATCGACAACGGCTTCGGCGCCGCCGCGGCCGCC
>DASTNU010001105.1:0-3853 GCA_035720605.1 Longimicrobium sp.
CGCCATCGCCACGGCGAAGGGGTGAAAGGTGCGCCGGCAGCGCTCCACCTCTTCGGCCAGCCGGTCCATCGCCGCCTGGCGGCGCAGCAGCCCGGTGAGCGGGTCGCGGGTGGCCAGGGCGAACAGCCGCGCGTTCTCCAGCATCGCCGAGGCCTGCAGCGCGATGCCGTCCAGCATCTCCAGCGCCTCGCGCTCCAGCTCGCGCCCCTGCAGCGACGGCCCCAGCACCAGCAGGCCGATCAGCCGGTCCAGCAGGCGAATGGGCACGGCGTACGCGGCCCGCAGCTGCGCCAGCCCGGGGGGCACGCCGGCGGGGTCGGCCTCGTACGCGGCGGAAAGCCCGGCCGCCAGCCGGTCGTTCCACGGCGCCACCTCGCGCGCGGGGACCGCGAGGTGGCGCGGGTCGCCGTCCGCGAAGCGCCCGGCCCACCCCAGCGGGCGAAACCACTCGCCGTGCGCGTCGGCCATCAGCAGCACCGCCGTCTCCACCTCCAGCGCGTCGCGCACCCGCCGGGTCAGGTGGGCGGCGGCGGCGTGCACCTCGGTATACTCCGCCAGCTCGGGGATCACCGTGCGCAGCAGCGCGTCCAGCGCCCCGCGCTCGGGAAAGAAGCGCCGGTCCACCAGCGCGGCCACCACCCGCGCCAGCGGCTGGAAGAGCGCGCCGCCCACCAGGAAGAGCATCGCCGCGCCCCACGTCGCGAGCGAGACGCCCAGGAGCGCGCGGGCCATCTCCTCCAGCGCGCTGGCGAGCAGGTAGCCGGCCGCCGCCAGCACCCCGCCGGTCAGGCCGAAGATCAGGCCGCGGCGGACGAGGGTCCCCACCTGGAACAGCCGGTGTCCCAGGATGGCGATGGCGAAGCTGGCCGGGACGAGGGCGATGACCGCCGCCTCCGCGACCTGCCCCGCCGGCGAAGCGTTGAGGTGGGGAAAGGCGATGGAGACCAGGGTGTTGAGCGCGTACGGCAGCAGGCCGGCGAAGACGATGAGCGCCTGCCGCCGCTCCAGCGGGGCGGTGGCGCGGCGGGCCGCGTCGCTCAGCAGCACCAGCCCGCCCCAGGAGGAAAGGAGCAGGCTCCACCAGTTGATGCGGGTGAGCACGCGCTGCACCCCTTCCAGCCCGGCGCGCCAGGGAAGGAAGCGGTACTCCGTGTTCAGCAGCAGGAGGAACATGAGGACGGCCGCCGCCGCGCAGGCGCCGTAGAGCGCGGGGACCAGCCACGGGTTGCGCCGGGTGAGGGGGTGCGGGCGCGGGATGGAGGCCGCCATGTGCACCGCCAGCGCGGGCGTCACCAGGTACACGCCGCAGTACGCCAGCAGCATCAGGTCCGGGCGCCACCCCGCGCCCACCGTCACGTCCTCCGCGTTGAACAGCAGCGTGAGGCTCACCATCAGCCCCAGGAACATGAAGAGCAGGGCCCGGCGGTCGTCCGGCCGCTGGTGCAGCAGCAGGAGCGTCAGCAGCCCGTACAGCAGCACGGTAAAGGCGTGCACGCCCCAGATCAGCCGCTCGCCCGCCGGCGCGACCGCCAGGGACGGCAGCAGCACCGTGCCCAGCGCCGCCGCGTAGAAGAGCGCGCTCAGCGGAAGCGGAAGCCTGTCGAGCCGGGTCGCGGGACGAGGTTGGACCACGGGAAACGGTCGCCCGCCACGACGGCGGGGCGCTGGGGGATGCGAGCGTCGGGGCAGGGGGCCCGCCTGTGCGACGAGCCGGGGACGATCTACGTCACTCGCGTGAAGTCGCGAAAGGCGTCAGGCAAACAACTCGTCCACGGGGAACCGCCAGCCGGGCACCGCCGGCTCCGCGTCCGCGATCTCGCCGCGGCGGAAGACGATGGGGTTCTCCGGATCGTCGGCGTGGTAGACGCGAATCCAGCCTTCACGCGGCACGTCTACGTCCCAGACCACGAGCGTCCCGGCCGCGAAGTAGAGATCGCGCTTGATGGCCATCGCCCGCTCGGCGGTGCGGCCATAATCGCCAGTGCTGCGAATTTCCACTGCCAGGGCGGGTGCACCATGGACGTGCTCATATCGATCCGCATCGCCTGTGAACCAGGCCACGTCGGGAATCAGTACCTGCGTCCGCGGCGTCTGGAGGATGAATGGAGCATGCTCGCTGATCGCCCTGCCACCGCCGTGCGCCTTTGCATGAGCGTGGAGACTGGTCCGGACGTAGAATGCCGCATCAGCCGAGCCCAGGTTAGGCCCGGTCATCGGGACGATCTCGCCGTTGATGAGCTCGGCGGGACCTTCGAACTCCCAGAGATCCTCAAGCGTCGCCTCGCGGCCCAGGGGTGCGATGTTCATGCGGCTCCTTTCACGCTCGGCGAGGATGAAGAGGATGGGTGCTACCGGTCGCCGGCCCACCCACGGAAGCTAACTTTCCGGACGAGGCGACACAACGTCGTAAAACCAGACACAGACGAGACTTATCGCTCGCCTGTGGCGCCTTGGGGACGGCGGATTCTGCCAGGGCGGCGATGCCGACGCATCCCCGCGTCACTCCGCCGATCCGCGGGACATCAGTTGAACAGCTCATCCACCGCGAACCGCCAAGCCCGGCACCGCCGGCTCCGCGTCCGCGATCTCGCCGCGGCGGAAGATCGTCTGATTCGCCGGATCGTCTGCGTGGTAGACGCGGATCCAGCCTTCACGCAGCACGTCTACATCCCACACGACCTGCGTGCCGGCCGCGAAGTAGTCCGCGCGCTCGGCCGCGTACCGCCGCTCCGCCTCGTCGCCGTACTCGTCCGGATCGCGAATTTCGACCGCGAAGACAGGCGCTCCCTGCGGAAAGTGGTCGGCCTCCGGATCGCCGACCCACCAGCTGACGTCGGGGCAGAAGGAGAGGCGGTTCGGCAGGTCGACGATGAAGGCGACCCGGCAACCGTATGCGTAGCCGCCTCCGACCGGTCTCTCGTATTCGTACAGGCTCTCCCGGATCGTGCACGCCGCCTCGGCGGGTCCAAACGCGGTGGGACCGATGACGATCAGCTGCCCCTCGACGATCTCCGCCTCGAACTTGGTCAGGTGCAGATCTTCGACAGTCGCGGGCCGGCCGAGCGGGACGACGACGTGCTCGCCGACGCCGAGAGACCATATCCCGATCCGGAGCTCGTCCAGCGGCGAGAACTCGGTTTCCTCAGCGCCGGAGTTCATCGATCAGTTCATGGACGAGGATTCTCGGCACGAAAGCTCTCCTGCTTCCCCGTGCGGAACAGATCGTCCACCGCGAACCGCCACCCGGGCACCGCCGGCTCGGCATCCGCAATCTCGCCACGGCGGAAGACAGCCGGATGATCCGGGTCGCTCGCGTGGTAGGAACGAATCCACCCCTCACGAAGCACGTCCACGTCCCATACGACCCGCGTCCCCTCGGAGAAGTAGTCAACCCGCTTGGCAGCCATGCGGCGTTCCGCCGCGGGTCCGTAGTCTTCGAGGCTGCGCACCTCGACCGCCAGCATCGGCACCCCCTCGACCACCTTGTCGCCAAACTCCGGCCCTACGTACCAGGCGGCGTCCGGAGAAAAGGTGCGCCGGTTGGACGCGATGAACCCGATACCGTCCACATATGCGCGTCCACCGCCATTCTCCCATTCGTGCTCCGTAAGGCGGAACACGATGTTCCTGGCCGCCCGGTTGTGCGCGTCGCTGGACGGGCTCATGAGAACGAGCCTCCCGTCGACGAGTTCCGCCTTTCCCTCCACGCGGTAGAGATCCTCAAGCGTCGCCTCGCGGCCC
The DNA here is from genome assembly GCA_035720605.1 of Longimicrobium sp. Taxonomy (GTDB): domain Bacteria; phylum Gemmatimonadota; class Gemmatimonadetes; order Longimicrobiales; family Longimicrobiaceae; genus Longimicrobium. The sequence continues at coordinate 3,742 of DASTNU010001105.1, forward strand.
AGGGGTGCGATGTTCATGCGGCTCCTTTCACGCTCGGCGAGGATCGATGGGGGAGTTGAGTGATGCGGACGATCGCCGGCCGACGATCGAAAGCTATCACTCGTGACGAGGG
>DASTNU010001106.1:0-2128 GCA_035720605.1 Longimicrobium sp.
GTCCCGGGCAGCACGTGATGCTGGACCAGGCCGTGGGCGAGGTGCGCGGCGCCGAGGCCGACATCCGCCTGAACGGCGCCGAGACCGACATGCTGTCGCTGAGCGGCTTCGACCAGCAGCGCGCCGCCACGGAGATCGCCCGCCTGGCGGCGCAGATCCGCGAGACGCGCGAGCGCATCGCCCGCACCACCATCACCTCGCCCAGCGGCGGCGTGGTGCTCACCGAGCAGATCGACCGGCTGGCCGGCGCGTTCGTGCGCGAAGGCGAGACGCTGCTGGAGGTCGGCGAGCTGGGCGAGTGGCGGGTGACCATGCTCATCCCCGAGCGCGACGTGAACAAGATCAAGGTGGGCGACGTGGTGCGGCTGGAGGTGCAGGCCTTCGACCAGCGCGACCGCCGCCAGCTGGAGGGCCGCGTCTCGCACGTGGCCGCGGAGCCCTTCGGCGCGCCGGGCGGCGAGAGCGGCACCGCGGCGGGCGGCACGCCGGCCGCGCGCGCCGGGCCGGGGGTGTACCGCGTGGTGGCGTCGCTGGACCCGCGGCAGGTCGAGCGCGAGGCGCTGGACCGTTTTCGGCGCGGCTACAGCGTGCAGGCCAACGTGGTCACCCGCTCCGGCCGCATCGCCGAGCTGGCCTGGAACTCCCTGATGGAAAAGTTCAACCGCAAGTGACCGACGAGACAGTGATCCTGGACGCGCAGCCGCGGCAGCCGCCGGAGTGGGTGCTGGGCGAGCTGGCCGGCGCCACGGGGCGCGGCGTGCGCGTGGCGGTGGTGGACAGCGGTTGGGACCGCGCCCTCCACGACGAGCGGGTGCTTCCCGGCATCGGCTTCGTGGACCCCGAAGACGACTTCGGGATGGCGCGGAACGACGACGACCACGACGTGCTGGGCCACGGCACCGCCTGCGCGGACCTCATCCTGGGCGTGGCGCCGGACGCGCGGGTCGTCCCGGTCAAGGTGTTCGGCAAGGTGCTGGAGACCTCGCCGGGAACGCTGCACGCCGCGCTGCTCTGGTGCATCCAGGAGGGCGTGCAGGTGATCAACGTGAGCCTGGGCACGCGGCTGGAGGGCACGCTGCACCCGCTGTACGCCGCCTGCGAAAAGGCGCGACGCGCGGGGATCATCGTGGTGGCGGCCGGGCACAACGCCAACGACTGGAGCTACCCGGCCATCTTCGAGAACGTGATCGGCGTCTCTGCCGGACGCTTCGAGTCACCGTTCCAGTTCCGCTACCGCCCGGAGCACGCCATGGAGTGCCAGGCGTGGGGGGTGGAGCAGCCGGTGCTGTGGATCGGGGGCAACCGCGTGGTAAAGCACGGCACCAGCTTCGCGGCGCCCAACGTGGCCGGCATCGTCGCGCTGATCCTGGAGCGCCACCCGGGCGCCACCATCGAGCAGGTGCGCGAGATGCTCTCCCGCTTCGCCCTTCCGGGCGGCGCGGACGAGGTGGATGACGTGATCATCCCCGGGATGTCCCAGCCGAAGCCCGCCGCGAAGCGCCGCAAGCGCGCGTCGTCCTCCGCCGAACCCGTCGCGTCCGGATCGAAGCCGCGCCAGCGCACGGCGAAGGCATCGAAGACGGCGGACGAAGCTGCCCGGCCCGAGAAGAAGCCGACGAAGCCGCGGAAGCGCGCCGCCGCGCCCCCGAAGACTGCGGACAAGGCCCCGGCCCCCTCGTCCACAAAGGCGAATGCTCGCAAGTCCGCTCCGGCGAAGGCGGCTGCGGACAAGCCGTCGACGCGGCGGGCCAAGGGTTCTCCGGCGCCGGCCAAGGTGGTCCCCGACAGTGTGTCCGGCGATGCCTCGCCCGTTGCGGAAGGAACCAGGCGGCGCGGACGAACAGCCGAGCGCACCGTGCGCGCCGCTTCCCGCGGTGAGTGACGAATCCCGGGAAGTTCCTGACTTCGCGAGAAACGATATGCCAGCGGCTCGGCGTTCCAGGTCCGGAACGATGAGGGAATCCGTGGAGACACCGAGTAGCTGAAGCCCCGCGCAGTTAGCGGGGCTTTCCGCTTCGTTGCGGCGGCTTCAGCCGCTCGGCCGCGGAGCCAGGAACGTCGATCGCCCGCGGCGTGCAATGGTGCTCGCCGCGGGCGATGTGCCGCCGGGTTCCGGCGGAGGATCGAC
>DASTNU010001107.1:0-2098 GCA_035720605.1 Longimicrobium sp.
GGCGCTCTTCGACGCCGGCACCATCGAGCGGATGACCGCGCACCTCGACGCGCTCCTCCGCGCGGCCGGCGAGAATCCCGACGCGCCGATCTCGACCCTGTCCATCCTGTCCCGGGACGAAGAGGAGACGGTCCTCCGCGCCCTCAACGCCACGGACCGCCCGGCGGCGGACGCGGCGGTGCACCAGCTCGTCCGCGCGACGGCGGCGCGGGTGCCGGGCGCCGTCGCGGTGGAGCACGGCGGCGAGCGCGTCACCTACGCCGAGCTGGAGGCGCGCGCCAACCGCCTGGCCCATCGCCTGGTCCGGCTGGGGGTGCGCCCCGACGCGCGCGTGGCGGTGTCGATGGAGCGGTCCGTCGACACGGTGGTCGCGGTCCTGGCGGTGCTGAAGGCCGGCGGGTGCTACGTGGCCGTGGACCCGGGCTATCCCGCCGACCGCGTGGCGTACATGCTGGAGGATTCGCGCGCCGCCGTGATCCTCACGACGTCCGGCGTCGCGCGGACGCTCCCCGCGACGGACGCGGCGGTGGTGCGGCTGGACGCGGAGCGCGGGGAGATCGACGCCGAGCCGGCGGACGATCCGGGCGTGGCGGTCGATCCCGAGAACCTGCTGTACACGCTGTATACCTCCGGGTCGACCGGGAAGCCGAAGGGCGCGGCGCTGCCTCATCGCGCGCTGGCCAACCTCCTCGCCTGGCAGGTGGACCGCTGGGGGGAGGATGCGGCCGCGCGCACGCTGCAGTTCGCGTCGCTCTCCTTCGACGTGTCGTTCCAGGAGATCTTCGGCACCTGGGCGGCGGGCGGCACCCTGGTGCTGATCGACGACGACACGCGCCGCGACGGCGAGGCGCTGCTGGCGTACCTGCGCGAGCAGCGGATCGAGCGGCTCTTCCTCCCTTTCGCCGCGCTGCAGAACCTGGCCGAGACGGCGGAAGGAGCGTCAGCTCCCCCCCTCTCCGCGAGGAACGAGGGGGGAGGGATGGGGAGGGGCGGGCCCCACGCGAGCCTTCCCGATCTCCGCGAGGTGATCACCGCGGGCGAGGCGCTGCGCTCCACGCCGCAGCTGCGCGCCTTCTTCCGCGCCAACCCGGCGGCGAAGCTGGAGAACCAGTACGGTCCCAGCGAAACGCACGTCATCTCCGCGCATCTCGTCGACGGCGATCCGGAGAGCTGGCCCGCGCTGCCGCCGATCGGCGCGCCGGTGGGGAACACGCGGCTCTACGTGCTGGACGCGCGGATGCGGCCGGCGCCGGTGGGCGTGCCGGGCGAGCTGTACGCGGGCGGCGCCGGCCTGGCGCGCGGCTACCTGGGCCGCCCCGCGCTCACCGCGCAGAAGTTCGTCCCCGACCCCTTCGGCCCGGCGGGCTCCCGCCTCTACCGGACGGGGGACCGGGTGCGGTGGACTGAAGTGCGTGAGTGCGTGAGTGCGGAAGTGCGTGAGTGGAACGGCGACGGGCATCCGCGCGAGACCGCCACTAACGCACTCACGCACTCACGCACTCACGCACTCGAGTTCCTGGGCCGCACCGACTTCCAGGTGAAGATCCGCGGCTTTCGCGTGGAGCCGGGCGAGATCGAGGCGGCGCTCACCGAGCACCCCTCCGTGGTGCAGGCGGCCGTGGTCGTCCGCGGCGAGGGCGCGGCCAGGGGGCTGGCCGCGTACGTGGTTCCCGCCGCGGGCGCGCAGCCGGCGCCGGCCGAGCTGCGGAGCTGGCTCGCGGGGCGGCTTCCCGAGTACATGGTGCCCGCCGCCTGGACCGTGATGCAGGCGCTGCCGCTGACCCCCAGCGGCAAGGTGGACCGCCGCTCCCTTCCCGAGCCCGCCGGCCCCGCCGCCGCGGCCGGCCACGTGCCCCCGCGGACCCCCGCGGAGCGGACGGTGGCCGACGCGTGGGAGGCGGTGCTGGGCGTCCGCCCCGGCGCCCACGACAACTTCTTCGACCTGGGCGGCCACTCGCTGCGCGCCACGCAGGTGATCGCGCGCATCCGCCGCGCCTTCGGGATCGACCTGCCGCTGCGCGCCCTGTTCGAGGCCCCCACCGTGGCCGGGCTCGCCGCCCGGGCGCAGGCGGCGACGGGGGTGGACCCGTCCAGCGTG
>DASTNU010001108.1:0-3169 GCA_035720605.1 Longimicrobium sp.
GGACCCGGTCCAGCTTCTCCGCACGCACGAAGAAGACGTCCGGCTCCCGTACGTGCGTGTCGTCCAGGTGCACTCCGAAGGGGGGGACGAACGTCTCGCCCAGGTCGTGCGTCTCTGCCCAGCGCTGGATCACGGACGACAGGAAACGGGTCAGGAGCGACGAGCGCTTGTTCCCCGGGCTCATGACGTGCACCTGCCCATCCACCCACTCCGCATGCACCCCCTCATACGCCGTCAGGTAGTCCTCGAACGAGAGCCCGGCCGGGGCGAGCACCGGCGCTTCATGCATGGCCATCATGTCCCTCACGTCCTGAGCCGCGGGTCCAGCGCGTCGCGCAGGCCGTCGCCCAGCAGGTTGAACGCCACCACCGTCAGCACGATGGCCAGCCCCGGGAAGGTGGCGATCCACCACGCCTGCGTGAGCGCGTCGCGCCCGTCGGACACCATGTTCCCCCAGCTGGGCGTCGGCGGCTGCACGCCCAGGCCCAGGAAGGAGAGCGACGCCTCCGTCAGGATGGTCAGGCCGATCCCCAGCGTGGCGGAGACGATGACGGGCGCCATGGTGTTGGGGATGACGTGGCGCATGATGATGCGCCAGTCGCCCATCCCCAGCGCCCGCGCCGCCTGCACGAACTCCCGCTCCCGCAGGGAGAGCACCTCGCCGCGCACGATGCGCGAGGTGCCCATCCACCCCGTGAGCCCCAGGACGACCACGACCAGCCAGATGCTGGAGTTCTCGAAGACGGCGATCACCACGATCAGCAGCACCAGGCGCGGGAACGCCAGCATCATGTCGGTAAAGCGCATCAGCACGCTGTCCACCCACCCGCCGAAGTAGCCGGCCAGCGCGCCGATGAGCGTGCCCAGGGTGATGCTGATCCCCACCGCCACGAAGCCGATGGAAAGCGAGATGCGTGCGCCGTACAGCACGCGGGAAAAGATGTCGCGCCCGAACTTGTCGGTGCCCATCAGGTGCTCGGCGCTGGGCGACAGGTAGCGCGAGGTGATGATGTCGCCCTGCGCGGCCGGGTCGAACGGCGCGATGAGCGGGGTGACCAGGGTGATGACGTACAGCAGGATCATCACCCCCAGCCCCGCCATGGCCAGCCGGTTCTTCTTGAAGTGCCGCGCCGCGATGGCGTACTGGCTGTCGCCGCGGGTGCGGCGGCGGGCCAGGTGGTGCGGGCTCACCGACCGCCACGTCCACCACAGCATGGCGCCGAACAGCACCGCCAGCGTGGCCAGCGACAGCCAGATGTCCACCCCCACCCGCCGCATCCCGGGGATCTCCCGGATCTTTGCCCAGGAAAGGAAGACGACGGAGAAGACGAAGCCCCAGGCCAGCACCAGCGTCACGATGCGCGTCCACGCCGCGCCCCCGGCGCGGACCGGGGCGGCGGCCACGGGCGGCGGCGCCGGCATGGGCTCGGGCGGGACGGACTCTACGTCGGGAGAAGCGCGCACCATGGATTCACTCGTTACGGATCCGGGGGTCTACCATCGCGTCCTCAAGCCACTCTCCGGGCAGCGCGAGGCCGCGGCGGCGATCGTCGTTCCTCTCACCGCGACTTCGCGGAGTCGGCCGCGCCGCGCGCCGGGGCGTCCGCCAGCCACCACTCCCACACGTTCTGGTAGGCGCCGAACGTGTCCACGTGCACACCCCGCAGCCGGCCGCTGCGGCCGGTGACCGGCGCGTAGTAGTACAGCCAGGTATAGGGCTGGTCCTGCACGATCCGCTCCGCGACCGCCCGCCACGCCGGGACCGCCTCCGGCAGCGTGCGCCGCGCCTCCGCCTCTCCGATCAGCCGCTGCACCTCGGGCTCCTGGTAGGCGACGAAGTTCAGCGGCGTCTCCGCGTCGAAGAGCGCGGCCAGGCTTCCCGTGAGCTCCACCCCCCAGCTGTTCAGCGTCGCGTCGAACTGGTGGTCGCCGAACTGGCGCTCCAGCACCGTGCCCAGCTCCAGCTGCTGCAGCCGCGCGTCCACCCCCACCGCGCGCCACTGCTGCTGCAGGACCTGCGACACGTCCACGCGCCGCTGGTTGCCGGCGTTGGTGATCAGCGTGAAGCGGAAGGGCTGGCCGTCCTTCTCGCGGATGCCGTCGCCGTCCGCGTCGCGCCACCCGGCCTCCTCCAGCAGCCGCCGCGCCTGCTCCGTGTCGTGTGCCAGCGGGCGCATCGTCCGCGGATCGTGGAAGTCGCGCAGGATCGGCGGGAAGGGGCCGGAGGCCGGGGTGACCCACTCCTCCATCCGCAGCTGCCGCACGATGGCGGGGACGTCCACCGCCAGGGAGAGCGCGCGCCGCACCCGCGCATCCGCGAAGCGCGGCTGCCGGCCGTTCCACGCCACGTACTCCCAGAAGCGCCCCGTCTCCGCGTCCAGCTGCAGCCCGGGCACCTGCTGCCGCAGCCCGGGGATCTGGTCGAAGGGCACGCCGCGGGCGAAGTGCACCGTGCCGTTGCGCAGCTCCACCAGCCGCGTCGTGGTCTCGGGGATGATGCGGATGACGATGCGGTCCAGGTGCGGCCGCGGGGCGAAGTGCTCGTTGGGAACGAGGACGATCTGCTCCCCGGGCTGCCGCTGCCCCACCCGGAAGGCGCCGCTCACCACCATCTGCTCCATCCGGCTCATGGAGGGATGCGTCTTCAGCTCCGCCGGCGCCACGCCCTCGTACGCGTGGCGGGGGACGACGTACATCCCCGAGTCGAAGATCATCTCCGGGTACCGCCGCCGGAAATGGAAGACCACGGTGGAGTCGTTCTCCGCCACCACCGAGTCCACGTGCTCCACGTTCTGCTGGCGCGGCGAGGCGACCTGCGTGTCGGCGTACATGCGGTACGTCCACGCCACGTCGTGCGCGGTGACGGGCCGGCCGTCGGACCAGCGCGCGTCGCCGCGCATCCGGTAGCGCAGCACGGTGGAGTCCGGCCCGGCGAGCTCCCACCCCCGCGCCAGCGCCATCGGCGACTCGTCGGCCAGGAGGGCCACCAGCCGCCCGTCGCGCCAGGCGCCCCGGGTCAGCCCCATGAACATGACGTCCATGAGGTCCGAGTCCGGGGTGCCGGTGAAGAAGAAGGGGTGGGGCGACGATGCGTCGGCGATCTCGGCGACCACGGCGGTGCCGCCCCGCCGGGGCGCGCCGTCGTCCGCGCGCGGGGGGTCCTGCGCCC
>DASTNU010001109.1:0-7239 GCA_035720605.1 Longimicrobium sp.
CGGCGGTGGTGCGGCTGAACGGGGGGAAGGCGGAGCGCGTGAACGTGACGCTGGGCGTCCGCGACCCGGAGACCGACCGGGTGGAGATCGTCTCCGGCATCGCGGCCGGCGACACGCTGCTGGTGGGGGCGGCGCTCGGCACCACGCCGGGCACGCAGGTGACCGTGCGGGCCGGGGGCGCCGCCGCCCCCGCGGCCCCGTAAGGAAGGGGAGAGGACCAACCGATGTTCATCTCGGATTTCGCCATCAAGCGGCCCGTGATCACCACGGTGACCATGCTGGCCCTGGTGGTGTTCGGCATCTTCGCGCTGCTCAGCCTGGACACGGACGAGTTCCCGGAGGTGGAGGCCCCCTTCATCTTCATCTCCGTGCCCTACCCCGGCGCCTCGCCCGACATCGTGGAGCGCGAGGTGGTGGACCCCATCGAGGAGGCGGTGGCGGGGATCAGCGGCGTGGACCAGATCCAGAGCCAGGCGCTGGACGGCTTCGGCTCCATCCAGGTCATCTTCGTCTACGGGGTCAAGCCGCAGCAGGCGGCGCAGGACATCCGCGACGCCGTGAGCCAGATCCGCGGCGACCTGCCGCAGGAGATGGAGGAGCCGATCCTGGCGCGCTTCGACCCCAACGACCAGCCCATCGTCTCGCTCACGCTGTCCAGCAGGACGATGTCGCCGGCGGAGCTCACCCGCATCGCCGATCCCGGCATCACCCGCGACCTGCGCGGCATTCCCGGCGTGGCCGAGGTGCAGGTGGCGGGCGGGGTGGAGCGCGAGCTCTCGGTGGAGGTGGACCCGTCGCGGCTGCAGGCGGCGGGGGTCAGCATCCCGCAGGTGGTGCAGGCGCTGCAGGCGCAGAACCTGGCCGTCCCCGTGGGGCGCATCAACGCGCCGCTGGAGGAGCGCACCATCCGCCTGCGCGGACGGCTGCAGTCGCCGGCGGAGTTCGCGCAGCTGGTGGTGGCCAGCCGCGACGGCGCACCCGTGCGCCTGGGCGACGTGGCCCGGGTGCGCGACGGCATCGAGGAGCCGCGCTCGCTGGCGCTGTACAACGGCCAGCCGGCGGTGGGCATCGACATCGTCAAGGCGCAGGGCTACAGCACCACCGCGGTGGCCGAGGCGGTGCTGGAGCGGGTGGAAACCATCCAGGAGCGCATGCCGGCCGGGGCCACGCTGAACGTGGTGCGCAACTCCGGCGAGCGGGTGGAGAACTCGGTGGCGAACGTGGAAGAGGCGCTGCTGCTGGGCGCGCTGCTCACCATCATGGTGGTCTTCCTCTTCCTGAACAGCTGGCGGTCCACGGTCATCACCGGCCTGGCGCTGCCGGTGTCGGTGCTGGCCAGCTTCGTGGCGGTGCTGGCGTTCGGCTTTACGCTGAACACCATGTCGCTGCTGGGGCTGTCGCTGGCCATCGGCATCCTGATCGACGACGCCATCGTGGTGCGCGAGAACATCGTGCGCCACGTGGAGATGGGGAAGGACCACTTCCGGGCGGCGCACGAGGGGACCGACGAGATCGGCCTGGCGGTGGCGGCCACCACCTTCTCCATCGTCTGCGTATTCGTCCCCATCGCCTTCATGGGCGGGCTGGCGGAACAGTGGTTCGCGCCGTTCGCGCTCACCATCGCCTGCTCGGTGCTGGTGTCGCTGTTCGTCTCGTTCTCGCTGGACCCCATGCTCAGCGCGTACTGGCCGGACCCGCACAAGGAAGAGCACGAGAAGGCGTGGATCACGCGGCAGCTGGACCGCTTCAACCGCTGGTTCGACCGCCGCGCCGCCGACTACCGCCGGCTGGTGGCGTGGGCGCTGGACCACGCGCTGGCGATGATCCTGATCGCCGTGGGCGCGTTCTTCGGCGCGCTGGTGATCCCCGCCAAGGGGATCTGGGCCTTCCTGGGGGTGATGGTCGTGGTGGCGGCCGCCGTCGTCGTCCTGACCGCCTTCCGCTTTCCCCACGGCTACAAGGGCGGGCTGATGCGGACGGGGGTGGCGCTGGCGACGCTGGTGGGGATGGGCGTGGCCGTGGGCGCGGCCCCGGCGGGGATGAAGCTGGGCTTCGAGTTCTTTCCCCGCAGCGACGAGTCGGAGTTCGAGGTGGAGATCGACACGCCGCCGGGGAGCAGCCTGGAGTACACCCGGCTGAAGTCCGAAGAGGTGGCGGCGCTGGCGCGGCGGCAGCCGGAGGTGCGCTACACCTACACCACCATCGGCGGGCGCGGTGGCGCGGTGGACGAGGGACGCGTGTACGTGCGGCTCACGCCGATGGCGGAGCGCGAGCGCAGCCAGGACATGATCGCGGACCAGGTGCGCCAGGAGGCCAAGCGCGTCGGCGGGGCCACGGCCGCGCTGGGCACGGGCAACTTCGGCGGCACCAAGCAGATCATGATCCAGCTGCAGGGGCCGGACATCGCGGTGCTCAACCGGCTGGCGGAGCAGGTGGAGGCGCAGGTGCGGCAGGTGGAGGGAGCCGTGGACGTCTCCCTCTCCACCAAGGGGCAGAAGCCGGAGCTCACGGTGGAGCTGAACCGCGGGCTGGCGGGCGCCGTGGGAGTCACCGCGGGGCAGGTGGCGCAGGCGCTGCGGCCGGCCTTCGCGGGGATCGACGCGGGCGACTGGGTGGATCCCAGCGGCGAGACGCGCGACGTGAACCTGCGCTTCACCCCCGAGGCGCGGGCCCGCACGGCGGACCTGTCGCGGGTGCCGCTGGTGCTTCCCGGCCCGCAGGGGCAGGCGGTGACGCTGCCGCTGGGGCAGGTGGCCACCGTCACGCGCGAGCTGGGCCCGGCGCAGATCAACCACCTGGACCGCGAGCGGGTGATCAACGTCGAGGCCAACACCCAGGGCCGCCCGCTCAGCGAGGTGGTGGGCGACATCATGACGCGGCTGCAGGACGTGCGCATCCCGGTGGGCTACCAGCTCACCTTCGGGGGCGACACCGAGGACCAGACGGAGGTGTTCGGGCGCATCATCTTCGCGCTGGGCGTGGCGATCATGCTGATGTACCTGATCCTGGTGGTGCAGTTCGGCTCCTTCCTGGACCCGCTGGCCATCCTCCTCTCGCTGCCGCTGTCGCTGATCGGCGTGGTGCTGGGGCTGTGGCTGGCGGGAAGCACGCTGAACCTGATGAGCATGATCGGCATCATCATGCTGATGGGGATCGTGGCCAAGAACGCCATCCTGCTCATCGACTTCGCCAAGTGGGCCAAGGAGGGAGGCAAGAGCACGCGCGACGCGCTCATCGAGGCGGGCGCCATCCGGCTGCGCCCCATCCTGATGACCACCTTCGCGCTGATCGCGGGGATGCTTCCCGTGGCGCTGGGCCGCGGCGAGGGCTCGCAGTTCCGCGCGCCCATGGGCATCGCCATCATCGGCGGGGTGGCGACCAGCACGCTGCTCACGCTGATCGTGATCCCGGTCGTGTGGGAGCTGCTGGACGCCTGGCGCGAGGGCTTCATGGCCCGCTTCAACCGCGTGACGCACCGCAACGTGGGCGGTGGGCACGGCGGACACGGCGGCGGGCACGGTGGGCACGGCGGGCACGGCCACGGCGGGAACGTGGACGAGACGGTGCCGCACGAGCCGGGGCTGGGCCGGCGCGAGCCGGAGCCGGCGCTGCGGATGGAGCGGATGGACCCGGGGACGTCGCCGGCGTAGGGCGGGATCGCCGCGCGTGAGTGGGCAGGACGCGCGGGCGGGGTGGTTCGGGGATGGCGGGCCCCGCGCCCGGCGGTTAAAACCGCTGCTGGAAATTCACGAAGTCCGCCTGCGCGGACTGTGGATGGATGGTTTTCTCCCCTCTCCCGCGCGGTTTGCGGGAGAGGGGCCGGGGGTGAGAGGTCCGCGCGTAGCGCGACGCCGTTGCCGTTGCAGTTCTCCCCTCTCCGCGCGGCGGTTTGCGCGGGGAGGGGTCGGGGGAGGGGCCCCGAATGCAGAACGGAGTTGACGGCGCAGTGTATCAGCGCGTCCCGCGCCGGGCGGGGTGCGCCCCGGCCGCTTCCATGACGGCCGGCGCTTTCTTTCTTTCGGACGTCGATGCAGACCACGGACGAGCCGCAGGCGGAGACGGACACCCGGACCGCGGCGGAGAAGCTCCTGCCGCAGCCGGCGCGCCCCGGCCCCTGGCCTCAGCGGCGGCTCGCCATCCTGGGCCGCGGGGCGGAGCGCTTCTTCGAGCACGCCGGCGAGATGGCCACGCTGGCGTGGCGCTCGTTCCTCTACCTGGCCACCGGCCGCATTCCGCTGCGCGAGGTGGTGAACCAGCTGTACTGGATGGGCGTGGGCTCCATCCCCATCGTGCTGGTGACCGCCACCCTGGCCGGGATCGTGACCTCGCAACAGGGCGGCTACCAGTTCACCGGCGGCATCCCGCTGTACATCCTGGGGAGCGTGGTCACCTCCAGCATCGTGCTGGAGCTGGGGCCCGTGCTCACCGCCGTGGTGCTCATCGGCCGGGTGGGGGCGCGCATCACGGCGGAACTGGGGACGATGAAGGTGTCGGAGCAGATCGACGCCCTGCACTCGCTGGGGCGCGACCCGGTGCGCACGCTGGTGGCCCCGCGCATCATCGCCGGCGTCATCTCCGTGCCGATCCTGGTGGCCATCGCCGACACCGTGGGCGTGCTGGCGGGGATGATCTCCGCGGAGAGCACCGCGGGGCTGGGGTACTCGAACTTCCTGTACGGCGCCCAGCTGTTCTGGCACAACTGGGACCTGTTCTACTCTCTCTCCAAGGCGGTGGCCTTCGGGTTCGTCATCCCCCTCGTGGCCAGCCACATGGGGCTGGCCACCCGGGGCGGCGCGGAGGGCGTGGGGCGCTACACCACGGCCGCGGTGGTGACCATGACGCTGGCGGTGCTCTTCATCGACGCGCTGTTCCCCCCCCTGCTGCTGAACTAGGATGGACGGGATGAACGGCGAGCCCATGGTGGAGTACCGCGAGGTCCACAAGGCGTTCGATCACCCCGTGCTGGCGGGGGTGGACCTTTCCATCGCGCGGGGCGAGACCATCTCGGTGGTGGGGCACTCGGGGACGGGCAAGAGCGTGCTGCTCAAGACCACCATCGGCCTCATCCAGCCCGACTACGGCGACGTGGTGGTGGACGGAGATTCCGTCGCCCGCGCGAACCGGAAGACGCTGGCGCGCATCCGCCGCAAGGTGGGGTACGTGTTCCAGAACGCCGCGCTCTTCGACAGCATGTCGGTGTTCGAGAACGTGGCGCAGGGGCTGAGCGACGAGGAGCAGCGCGAGCTGGGCGACCGCCGGCTGATGGCCGAGGTGGCCGGCGCGCTGGAGCACGTGAACCTGGACCCGGCCAAGGTGCTGGCCAAGCTCCCCTCGGAGCTCTCGGGGGGCATGCGCAAGCGGGTGGGGATTGCCCGGGCCATCGTGGGCCGCCCGGAGATCCTGCTGTACGACGAGCCGGTGACCGGGCTGGACCCGGTGAACGGCGCCGTGGTCCACCGGCTGATCGCCCAGCTGGCGGAGGAGATGGGCGTAACGTCCATCATCGTGACGCACGACATCGAGGGAACGCTCCCCATCTCGGACCGCGTGGCCCTGCTGGACCAGGGCAGCGTGCGCTTCGTCGGCACGGCCGGCGAGTTCCGGGACAGCGACGACGCGCTGGTGCGCGCCTTCCTGGAGCGCGACGTTCCCGATACCGATCTGGTCGAGACGCAATGATCCAGCGCGCAGACGGCGCGGCGCCCGCGGCCCCGCGCAACCGACTCTCACCCCAGGACCTGAGGACCATGGCTCCGATGCGCTCGCCGCGCCGCGAGGTTTCCGTGGGCCTGTTCGTGGTGGCCGGCGCCCTGGCGGTGCTGGTGGCCCTGTTCGCCCTGACGGACCCCGGGACCTTCCGCGGCCGCTACCACGTCTCCACCGTCGTCGAGGACGCGGGCGGCATCCGCAAGGGAGACCCGGTGCAGCTCAAGGGGGTCAACATCGGCCGCATCCGCGACTTCGCCATCACCGACGACGGGGTGCGGGTGGGAATGGAGCTGGAGCCCGGATACTCGGTGCCGGCGGACTCGCGGGTCACCATCGTCTCCGGCGGGCTGATGCAGTCGATGGTGGCCGAGATCATCCCCGGCGGCTCGCCGCAGCGGCTGCGCGACGGGGCGGTGCTCCCCGCCACCACCGCGCCCACGCTCACGCAGACGGCGGAGCAGCTGGGCGCCAACGCCGACACGGTGCTGCTGCGGGCGCAGGACCTGCTTTCGCGCGAGAACATCGGCGCGGTGGGGGCCAGCACGGCGCAGCTGCAGGAGCTGCTGGTGGCGCTCACCGGGCTGGCCTCGGAGCAGCGCCAGCAGCTGAACGCGCTCACCGGCAGCCTGACGCGCTCGGCGCAGGGGCTGGAGGGGGCGGCCACGCAGCCGGAGCTGGCGCGCGCCCTGGCCCGCACGGACAGCATGAGCCTGCGCCTGGACGCGGCGACGGCCAACCTGCAGCAGGCCAGCACCTCGCTGGCGTCGCTGGTGGGGCGCATCGAGAGCGGCGAAGGGACGCTGGGCCGGCTGATGCGGGACGAGCAGCTCTACGAGAACCTGAACGCCGCGGTGACAGGGCTGAACGCGCTGACCACGGACATCCGCCAGAACCCGCGCCGGTACATCAACGTGCGCGTTTTTTGAGTGCGTGAGTGCGGAGTGCGTGAGTGCGTGAGTGACGAAGGGCCCGGCGGCGACTCCGGGCCCTTCGTGTTCCAAGCCCCGCAAAGAATGCCTCACGCAGAGTCAGCGGAGTGAGCAGAGTTTGGTTCTGTGCAAGGGACGACTCTGCTTCCTCTGCTGACTCTGCGTGAGGCATTCTTTTTTCTCGGAGCTGGTACGATCACGAGCATCCGTCAATTGGTCCGCGCCGCGGGGTCGGAAAGGTCCGGATTGCCGGCGTAGACGACCCCGTTCTTCATCACGAACACCGGCGCCTCCATCGCGCGGATGTCCTGCAGCGGGTCGCCGCGGACGGCGACGACGTCGGCGAGCAGGCCCGCGCGCAGGGTGCCGATGCGGTTCTCCCAGCCGAGCAGCTTCGCGGCGCTGGACGTCCCCGCCACGATCGCCTCCATCGGCGTCAAGCCGCCCCACTCCACCATCAGCGCGAACTCCTGCGCGTTGGCGCCGTGCGGCCCCACGCCCGCGTCCGTCCCCAGCGCGATGGGCACCCCCGCCCGCCTGGCGATGCGGGTCGCGTTGCGCATGGCGGCGGCGGCGGCGCGCGCCTTCTCCGCGCGCAGGC